>CAYZKE010000285.1:0-5018 GCA_964478505.1 uncultured Loktanella sp. | reverse complement strand
TCCGGCGTCTTTGCGGAAGTCACCGCGCTTTTCTGCTGCCACCGCACGGCCACGCTGAACACCGGGGCGCGCACCCATCGTCTCGAGCCAGCGCGCCATATGCGGTTTGTCATCCAAGGTTTGCTGCTGGCCTTCCCAAAGCGATGCCCAGCCCCAGATCGCCATATCCGCGATCGAATAGCAATCGCCGGCTACAAATTCATGCTTGGCCAACTGTCTGTCCAGCACCCCATAGAGGCGTGCTGTTTCATTGCGGTAGCGGTCTTTGGCATAGGGCAGGTCGTTGGGTGGGTCCATCGCGGGCGCGTATTTCAGAAAGTGATGCGCCTGTCCTGCCATCGGGCCCAGCCCGCCCATTTGCCACATCAGCCATTGATCTACGCTGATGCGGTCGCGTTCGGTAGCGCCACAGAACTGTCCGGTCTTGCGGGCGAGGTATTGCAGGATCGCGCCGGATTCGAAAATCGAAATCGGGGCGCCGTCCGGCCCATCCGGATCGACAATTGCAGGCATCCGGTTGTTGGGAGAAATCGCAAGAAACGCGGGTTTGAACTGATCGCCCGCACCGATATCAACCAGATGGAGCGTATAGGGCAGCCCCATTTCCTCCAATGCAATCGTGGCCTTCCATCCGTTGGGTGTCGGCCAGAAATAAAGATCAATCGGTTGGGTCATGGTCTGTCCTTTGTCCTTGCCCGACAGCATCGCAGGAAGCTGACAAAGGGCAAGAGCGGAGCGCTTGACGCAAGCCAGATCGCGGCGTAATGGTGGCTGCGTGGCGATTTGTTACCGGATTGCGGGCCACGTTAAACATGCCGCTAAAGAGGACTCTAGGTTGATCAACCTCGATGCCCCTTATCCGGTATCGGGGTTTTTTATTGCGTGCGGCATGCGCGAGGAAGAAAAGATGGATACGTGGAAAAAGCGCACCAAGGCGGTGCATTCAGGGATCAGACGCAGCCAGTATAATGAGGTCAGCGAAGCGATATTTCTGACCCAGGGCTTTGTGTATGACACAGCCGAAGACGCCGAGGCGCGGTTCATCAAGGCGGGCGCGGACGAATTCATCTATGCGCGTTACGGCAATCCTACCGTGGCGATGTTCGAGGACCGAATTGCGGCCCTTGAAGGGGCCGAGGACGGGTTTGCGACGGCCTCGGGTATGGCGGCGGTCAACGGGGCGCTGACCTCTATACTCAAGGCCGGTGATCATGTTGTATCTGCCCGCGCGCTTTTCGGATCGTGCCTTTATATCCTTGAAGAAATCCTGCCGCGCTATGGTGTTGAGGTGACGTTTGTCGATGGCACGGATCTTGCGGCCTGGGAGGCCGCGATCCGGCCCGATACCAAGGTGGTATTCTTTGAAAGCATCTCGAACCCGACACTGGAAGTGACTGATATTGCCGCCGTATCCAAGCTTGCCCACGCCGTGGATGCGACCGTGATCGTGGATAACGTCTTTGCAACGCCAGTCTTTTCGAATGCGTTGGAACAGGGGGCGGATGTTGTTGTCTATTCGGCGACAAAGCATATTGACGGGCAGGGCCGTGCGCTGGGCGGGGTGATCCTCGGGACGCGTGAGTTTATCCGTGGTACCGTAGAGCCCTACATGAAGCACACTGGTGGTTCGATGTCGCCGTTTACCGCGTGGATGATGCTCAAGGGGCTTGAGACGATTGATTTGCGGGTGCGTGCGCAGGCGGCAACGGCGCTTTATCTGGCCGAACAGCTTGAGGCGGATGCCACGCTTGCCAGCGTCATCTATCCCGGTCTTGCCAGCCATCCGCAATACGCGCTGACCATGGCGCAGATGCAGGCAGGCGGCACTGTGCTTGCGATTGATGCAGGGTCGCAAGAGGCGGCCTTTGCGCTCTTGAACGCGCTGGAGATCTGGACGATTTCCAACAACCTTGGTGATGCGAAATCCATCGCGACACACCCTGCGACGACGACCCACCAACGGCTAACGCCGGAAACCAAGGCGATTTTGGGCATTACCCCGGGCCTGATCCGGATGAGTGTCGGTCTGGAAGACCCCGATGATCTGCTGGCTGATCTGCGTGCTGCGATCACGCATTTGTGATGAGGTGACGTGGGGCCCGTTTCCTGCTTTAATCGGGCAGGTGACGGGGGCAAAAAGGCTAGGCTCATGACTGATCCACGCGCGGAATTGCAACGTATCTACAAAGATATCATTGGAAAATCCGATGCGCTGCCCCATGTTGGGGTGTCGATAGCACCGACGGGGAGCACAGACATGAATATCCACTCTCGTGACATGGATCGCGAACCTACACGGGCCGAGGCCGAGGCAGCTTTGGCGCTTTTGCGGCGCTGGGCGGTCGATGTGACGGCCGAAGAAGTAGCGACACTCGATCCGCTGGTCTCACGTTTGATCCCCGGGCAAGAGGTGTCGAACTATCCTGCTTTGGCGCGCGCCTATCCCGAGGATTTCGAGGTGGACGAGGCCTATAAGGCGTCGATGCCCGATTTGCAGAACGGGCCGTCCAGCCTGATCCGTGGCGCGCAGCAGCAAATCCAGCATGTGGGGATTTCGAATTTCCGTCTGCCGATCCGGTTCCATACCCGCGACAACGGCGATTTGACGCTGGAAACATCCGTGACCGGAACGGTGTCGCTTGAGGCGGAGAAGAAGGGCATCAACATGTCCCGCATCATGCGGACCTTCTACAAGCACGCGGGCGAGACCTTTAGCTTTGAAGTGATCGAGAAAGCGCTGGATGCCTATAAGACCGATCTGGAAAGTTTTGATGCGCGTATCCAGATGCGGTTCAGCTTTCCGATGAAGGTCGAAAGCCTGCGGTCGGGTCTGTCGGGCTATCAGTATTACGATATCGCACTTGAACTGGTCGAAAGGGCAGGTGTGCGCAAGAAGATCGTGCACCTTGATTATGTCTATTCGTCCACCTGCCCCTGTTCGCTGGAATTGTCCGAACACGCCCGCCAGTTCCGGGGACAACTGGCAACGCCGCATTCGCAACGCTCGGTCGCGCGCATTTCTGTGCTTTTGGAAAATGGCGCCGATGTGCTGTGGTTCGAGGACCTGATTGATCGCGCACGTGCAGCGGTGCCAACCGAAACACAAGTGATGGTCAAGCGCGAGGATGAGCAGGCCTTTGCCGAATTGAACGCGGCCAATCCGATTTTTGTTGAGGATGCAGCGCGGCTCTTTACCGAGCAATTACAGCTGGATACGCGGATTTCCGATTTCCGCGTGATTGCAAGCCATCAGGAAAGCCTGCACAGCCATGATGCGGTGTCCGTGCTGACGGAGGGCGACACATTTGCGGCAGAAAGTCTTGATCCAAGGCTCTTTGCTTCACTGTTCCACGTTGGCTGAATGTAAGGTGGGTCAAGACCCACCTTACGCCTTGGCACCGTTAACCATACTTACGTCGCCTCAGCCCTTGAAGCCCCTGACGCCCAACACTAGAGTCAGCGTTGATAATGGAACGCGGACCCTTCGTCCGAATATGAGGCAGTAGTTATGCAAGACCCCGTCGAGACCTATATGAACCTTGTCCCAATGGTGGTCGAACAGACCGCACGGGGTGAGCGCGCCTACGATATTTTCTCGCGCCTGTTGAAAGAGCGCATCATCTTTGTGAACGGCCCTGTCCATGACGGCATGAGCCAGCTGATCGTTGCGCAGCTTTTGCACCTTGAGTCGGAAAACCCGAAAAAAGAAATCAGCATGTACATCAACAGCCCCGGCGGCGTGGTGACATCCGGTTTGTCGATCTATGACACGATGCAATACATCCGCCCCAAGGTCAGCACGCTGGTGATCGGGCAGGCCGCCTCCATGGGCTCGCTCTTGCTGACCGCAGGGCATGAAGGCATGCGTTTCTCCCTGCCCAACAGCCGCGTCATGGTGCACCAGCCATCGGGTGGCTATCAGGGACAGGCCACGGACATCATGATCCACGCCGCAGAAACCCAGAAGCTGAAAACCCGCCTGAACGAGATCTACGTCAAGCACACCGGCAACACCCTGAAAAAGGTTGAGGCCGCCTTGGAGCGTGACAATTTCATGTCGCCCGAAGAGGCAAAAGAGTGGGGTTTGATCGACGAGATCGTGGAAAACCGCACCAAAGCCGAGGACTAAGGCTTTTTGACAACGCTGCGACAAACAAACGCGGTTTCGGCCGCGTTTGTCTTTTTTCTGACCAATTATGATTCTATGCCTGATTTACCGAGGAATTAGCGAGTTCTTAATGACGTTGTGAGCATGGTCATTTTGACATTGTGGACCTTGGCGGGCTGTCCTAGTGTTGTTGTGAAACAGTCCGAATGATGTTTGACTGACCTGACAGGTCAAGAGGTTTGAAATGGCGAATACGAGCGGCACCGAAAGCAAAAACACGCTGTACTGCAGCTTTTGCGGCAAAAGCCAGCATGAGGTGCGTAAGCTGATTGCGGGGCCGACCGTCTTTATTTGTGACGAGTGTGTCGAGCTCTGCATGGATATCATCCGTGAAGAGACCAAGACCGCTGGCCTGAAAGCAGGCGACGGCGTTCCGACACCTTCCGAGATTTGCGGCGTTCTGGATGACTATGTCATTGGCCAGATGCACGCCAAGCGCGTGCTGTCCGTGGCAGTGCATAACCACTACAAGCGCCTGAACCACGCCGATAAGACCGATATCGAATTGGCAAAATCGAACATCATGCTGATCGGGCCGACAGGCTGTGGTAAGACACTTCTGGCGCAAACGCTGGCGCGCATTCTGGATGTGCCCTTCACCATGGCGGATGCGACGACCCTGACCGAAGCGGGTTATGTGGGCGAGGATGTGGAGAACATCATCCTCAAACTGTTGCAGGCTTCTGAATACAATGTCGAGCGCGCGCAGCGCGGCATTGTCTATATCGATGAGGTCGACAAGATTACGCGCAAGTCTGATAACCCCTCGATTACGCGCGATGTGTCAGGCGAGGGTGTCCAGCAGGCGCTGTTGAAAATCATGGAAGGCACGGTCGCGTCTGTGCCGCCG
>CAYZKE010000284.1:0-5027 GCA_964478505.1 uncultured Loktanella sp. | reverse complement strand
CCCTGCAACAATACGACTGGCCCGGAAACGTGCGCGAACTGGCCAATGTGATCGAGCGCGGCGCGATCGTATCGCAGGGCGAAAAGCTCGTGGTCGATATCCACCCCGACGCGGCCCCCGCCACGCGCAAGATCACGACACTGCTGAGCGAGGCGGACATCGAACAAATCCGCGTCGCCAACACAATTGCCTGCCTGCAGGAAACCAATGGTCGTGTGTCAGGTCCCAACGGGGCGGCGGCGCTTTTGGGCGTCAAACCAACAACGCTCTATTCGCGGATCAAGACGCTTGGTCTGTCACCCGACGATTGGGCCTAGAAAAACACACCCGCCGCGAAATTCATGATAGGGGTCAGGGCAGCGCGCAAACATATCGGAACCCAGATGACATCCCCACTCATGAAATTCGGCCAGCCCCGTATCGTCATTGCACTCACAGTCGTACTGGCTGTCGCGGTCGGCGGCCTCTCTTTGTGGCGCACAAATACCTTCTACGTCCTGTCACACCACATGGCTGGCGGCGGGCACATGCACGGTGCCGACGGGACGGGACATGATGAGGTGAACATGCCGGGCCTGCAGGGCCGAAACGCGACACAAGAAGAAAGCAACGAACTTGCGGTCATGTTCCGCAATTTTGAAACCATCACGCGCGAAGTCACCGATCTGCCGAACGGGATCACAACAGTGACACGCTCTTCGGATCCGGAAGTGATGGATCAGCTGGTAAGCCATGTCATTGGTATGATCGCCCGCGTCGAAAACAAGGACGACCCCGAGATCCTGATCCAAAGCGGCACGCTGGATATCTTTTTTGCGCGCGGCGACGAAATCGACACCGATATAGCCGTCACTGACGATGGCATTGTAGTGACGCAGACAGCAGTGGACCCCATCCTTGTCGCCGCCCTGCATGAACACGCAGCCGAGGTGACCGCAATGTCCGACCGCGGCATGGCTGCAGTCCATGAGATGATGATGCAGTAGTCCCCCTTTGGCCCAGAAGACGCGGTGCTGTGCCGCATCGCGAAAATGGATCGTTGCTTTGCACCCTGCATCGGCTAAATTACACCCGAGACGCGAATATGGATCATCCGGGGCAAACCCGGGGACCGGGCAGAGGATAGGCAAATGCGGTATTTCTTGATGGCAGGTGCTTTGGCATCAGTGGCAGCTTGTGGCGGAGGCAGCCGCGGCGCAACCGGCGATATCTCGCGCGCATGCCTCGACGCAGACCGTCGCGCGGCGTCACCTGCTTTGTGTTCCTGCATCCAACAGGTCGCCAACCAATCCCTCTCGGGCAGCGACCAGGCCCGCGTGGTGGGCTTCTTTGCTGACCCGCAACTGGCACAGGACACACGTCAATCCGACCGCCCCGGTGATGAACGTTTCTGGGACCGCTACCGCGCCTTTACCGATCTCGCCGCCGAGATATGTCAGCCAATAGACGCTTAGCCGCGCGTTCGATCATGACCAACGCGCCATCAAAATCCCGCGTGTAATAAGGATCGGGCACATCTTTCTCTGCCAGACACTGGACAGGTGTCGCGTTGCCCTTGGGTCTGAGACGTTCGATGTCGGCCTTGTTTTGCCGGTCCATCGCAACAATCAGATCAAAGTCCTGAAAATCCGCGCGTGTGAACTGCCGTGCCCTTATCTCACTCAGGTCAAACCCCCGTGTGCGCGCAGCCTCTTGCATTGGGCCATAAGGCGGATCGCCCACATGCCACCCTCCGGTACCCGCGCTATCCAGCGTCAGATGTGGCGCAAGCTTGCGCATCACCCCTTCGGCAGCAGGTGAGCGGCAGATATTGCCAAGACAAACAAAAACGATCCGCATTCCTAACCCCTTGTTATGCATCAAACCTAGCAAACCGAAAACGCGGCGACCACAAAGTTGGGTAAAACACTTGCCGCACCGGCCAATTCGCGCCCAAACTGCGGGGATGAAGATTGCAATTCTGACAGGTGCCGGTGTTTCGGCAGAAAGTGGACTTGGCACGTTCCGCGATGCAGGCGGGCTTTGGACGCAATACGATCTCAACGAAGTTGCAACACCCGAAGGTTTCGCCCGCAACCCCGCGCTGGTGCATGATTTCTACAATGCAAGGCGCGCCAATTGCGCCGAGGCGTCACCCAATGCAGCGCATGAGGCGCTTGCCGCCCTTGCAGCAGGCGCGCATGACGTCACGCTGATTACCCAGAACATTGATGATCTGCACCACCGTGCAGGTTCGCCGGATGTGATCCACATGCACGGGGAACTGATGCGCGCGCTTTGTGCACAATGCGATGCACGCTGGGACGCGCCCCTCGTCATGTCCCCGCAAGACTCCTGCCCCGCCTGCGCCGCAAAAGCCACACGCCCCGATGTCGTCTGGTTCGGCGAAATCCCCTATCACATGGATGCAATCGCCCAAGCGGTCGCGACCGCCGATCTTTTTGTAGCCATCGGCACCTCGGCCGAAGTCTATCCCGCCGCCGGTCTGGTGGAACTGGCGCAGGGGCAGACGCTCGAGATCAATCTGGAACCCTCGGCGCGGGCAAACGCATTTGACGCGCATCGCTTTGGCCCCGCCACGCAGGTCGTGCCTGCATGGGTGGCAGAGCTGCGCTGAGGGCTGGACCTTTGGCCCCTACCGGATAAGAAAGGTGCCATGAGCAGGACCACAGATATCAAGGCCTTGGCCCAAGGCGTGCAGCGCGGTGACAGACGGGCGTTGGCCCGCGCGATCACGCTGGTGGAAAGCGGCCGTGCGGACCACCGCGCCGATGCGTTGTCGTTACTCGAGACGCTGGGCACCGGAAAACAGGCCCTGCGGATCGGCCTCTCAGGCACCCCAGGTGTGGGCAAATCCACATTCATCGAAAGTTTCGGGCTCATGCTGACCGGCATGGGCAAACGCGTGGCGGTGCTGGCAGTCGACCCCTCCTCTGCGCGCTCCGGCGGGTCGATCCTGGGCGACAAAACCCGCATGGACCATCTGGCGCGCGATCCAAACGCCTTCATCCGTCCCTCGCCCAGCCAGACCCAGTTGGGCGGTGTCGCCCGCCGCTCGCGCGAAGCGGTGGCGCTCTGTGAAGCGGCAGGGTTCGACGTTGTGCTGATCGAAACCGTGGGCGTCGGGCAGTCAGAGACTGTCGTGGCACAGATGGCCGATCTCTTTGTGCTGCTGCTCGCCCCTGCGGGCGGGGACGAGCTCCAAGGCGTCAAGCGCGGCATCATGGAAATGGCTGACCTGATCCTCGTCAACAAAGCCGATGGCGATCTGAAGCCGCAAGCGATGCGCACCTGCGCCGACTATGCGGGCGCGCTACGGCTGTTGCGCAAACGCGCGCAAGACCCTGAGGGCTTCCCCAAAGCGCTCACGATCTCCGCGCTTGCGGTTCAGGGACTAGAGACCGCCTGGAACGAGATGGAAACGCTGATCCGCTGGCGCCGCGACAATGGCATCTGGACCGCAACCCGCGAAGCACAGGCGGCCTATTGGTTCGGCGAAGACGTGCGCAACGGCCTGCTGGATATGTTGCAGAACGACCCCCAAACCGCCGCGCGGATGAAGGCCGCCGAAGCGGACGTCAAAGCTGGCCGCACCCCGCCCACAGCCGCCGCAGAACAGGTCTTGGGGCCATTGCGTTTGCGGCTTGGTGGTGAGGCGGGCAAAACGGGGTCAGAAACCTGACCCTTCACGCGGCAAAGCGGTTGACGGGATCAAGGAATCCGCCTATCTCGCGCTAATCTTATTCACGACCCTGCCGATGCGGGGTCCATAACCCGTATCACAGGATACCCCACCACCCGGGTGGCGGATGTCCAAAGAACAAGGATAACGCTCATGTCGCGCCGTTGCGAACTGACTGGAAAAGGCCCGATGTCTGGCAACAATGTCAGCCACGCCAAGAACCGTACCCGCCGCCGTTTTTTGCCAAACCTGCAGGACGTCACTTTGATGTCCGATGTGCTGGGCCGGTCTTTCAAGCTGAAAATCTCCAACGCCGCACTGCGCACCGTTGATCACCGCGGTGGTCTGGATGCGTTCATGGCGAAAGCCAAAGACGCTGAGCTGTCCGCTGAGGCGCTGAAAATCAAGAAAGAGATCGTCAAGGCAACTGCTGCCTAAGCCGTTCTTGCTTGAGACAGATTTGAACCCGGTCGTGCAAGCGGCCGGGTTTTTCTATTTTGTGCGACAGGCCGCTGTTATCGCTGTTGTCCCCGCACCCTGCTAAGCGTCACAGGCGTCATGCCCAGGAACGATGCAATCGACGTGTGGACAAACAGGGCCTCATATCCCGGGTAATTATCGCGAAACCACGCCAGTCGATCAGCCCCACGCAGCGCGGCAAGACACCATTCACGATCTGCTTTACGCGCCAGCGCATCCTGCAAAATGGCATTTGCCCAGTTGCGCACTGGTTCGGCCCTGATCATCTCTTCCACAAGGCGTTCAGCATCCATCTGCGCAACCAGTAAATCAGTCGCCGCTTCTAATGCGGCCCGCGAAAGCTGCGCCTTGGTGCGGGCGATATGTGGCGTTATGACCGATGGGCCATGATAAAGACCGACGCAAACAGCGGTTCCATCAGACGCGTGGATCTGGCTGGTCGCACACCCGTCCAAAAGGATGTATTCCTGCGTTTCTTTCTCGCCTTGCTGGGTGAGAAAGGCACCCTTCCTGATCAAACGCGTCTTCCACAACGCGGCGAACTCCGCACCTGCCGCGGACAGTGTCATCGCCGGGGATTGCGAAAGGAACGTCATCAAATCCATTTCGTCGAAATCCTTATCAAAAGATAATGCCCGCAAGTTTCGATGCTGCCAGTTCTGGCACATCGCAAGGAGTATTGGAAATGCAGTCAGCAAGAAAAGCACGTCAACATGGGCTCAATGCCCTGGTCTTTGGGGTAACTGGATTGATTGTCTATGCCGTCATGATTTTCGGCACTCTCGCCCATCTCGAAGCTGTTTCAGGCGATCTGCCATTCGACATGCGCCCACTGGGGTACACCTATTCCGATGCGCACCAGTTC
>CAYZKE010000283.1:0-5031 GCA_964478505.1 uncultured Loktanella sp. | reverse complement strand
GAGCGGCGCGATGCGCAAGGGAAAAGGGAAGACGTGGTTTGATTGGTATCGTCATCGTGGCGCATGGGGGGTTGGCGCAGGAATATCACGCCGCGGTCGAGCATGTCGTTGGGCCGCAGCCCGGCATGGTCAGTATTGCAATTGGCCCCGATGATGACCGCGCGGCGAAACAGACCGAAATCTGCCAGGCTGCAGATGATGTCGATACCGGTGACGGTGTAGTCATTGTCACGGACATGTTCGGTGGTTCGCCGACCAACCTTTCGCTCAAGGCCTGTAGCCCGGAAAACCGCCGCATCCTTTATGGAGCAAACCTGCCGATGCTGATCAAACTTGCCAAATCCCGCAAGGCCAGCGTGCCGGATGCGGTCGAAGCGGCCATTGCTGCGGCACACAAATACATCAACAGTCACAACGGGGGTCTGTCCCAATGACCCAGATGCGTTTGAAGATCGAGAATATCAAAGGCCTGCATGCGCGCGCGTCCGCCAAACTGGTCGAGGTTGTCGAAAGCTTTGATGCCGAAGCCACTGTCAGCAAGGACGGTGAACGCACCAGCGGCGACAGCATCATGGGGCTTTTGATGTTGGCAGCCTCCATCGGAACCTTTATTGACGTGGAAACACGCGGACCGCAGGAAAAAGAGCTTGCTGCGGCAATTGAAAACCTTGTTGCCGATAAATTCGGTGAAGGCGACTGATGAATGTCAGGATCGGATAGGACAAGTGCATTGACCGATACGACCCCCAAGGCCCCTGCACAGCCCTCCGTCTCAAAGCCTGTCCCGCACGTGTATAATCGGCGGGCGCTAACCTATTCGGAAACGTTTGATCACCCCGTGCGGCGCACCGTGATCAAGACGATCGAATGGCTTACAGGGAAAATCAAGATTATCCGGATGGTCCGCGAGTTTGAAAAACGCGGCAAGTTCAACGGTCAGGCGTTCTGGCGCAATGCGCTGGATGTGATGGGGATCGATGTGACGACGCCGCAAGAACAGCTGGCGCGCATTCCCCAAACCGGGCCTGTCGTTGTTGTCGCAAACCATCCGCATGGGCTGGTTGATGGCATGATCTTTGCCGAACTGATCGGGCGGGTGCGGAGCGACTACCGTATCCTGACCCGCGCTTTCCTGACCGATATTGATGAAGGTGCAGGTAAGTTCCTCATCCCTGTCCCGTTTCCGCACGAAGAAGGCGCGCAGGCAAAGATGGTCGAGATGCGCAAGCAAGCCATGGCGCATTTGAATGCCGGTGGCGTCGTTGCCGTTTTCCCTTCCGGGGTCGTCGCATCGTCTGACACGCTGTTTGGGCCCATGATTGAGAGGGAATGGAACCTTTTTACTGCCAAAATGATCCGGATGTCAGGTGCGCGGGTTGTACCGCTCTTCTTTCCGGGGGCGAATTCGCGCTGGTATCAAATGGCCAACCGTCTATCGCCCACCCTGCGCCAAAGCCTGTTGATCTTTGAAATCGTCAGAGCCTGCGGCAAGCCGCAAAAGCCTGTGATTGGCCATCCGTTTGATGCAGACGAAGTCAGGGCACGCCTGAGTGACCAACGCGCCTGTATGGATTGGATGCGCCAAGAAACGCTGCGCCTGAAAGACTAGCGCGTGGGGACAGGCGTGCCGCTGCGGTAGTCATAGAATCCGCGTTCCGATTTCCGACCCAGCCAGCCTGCCTCGACATATTTGGTGAGCAGGGGGCAGGGGCGATATTTGGTATCGGCCAGACCGTCGTGCAGCACGTTCATAATCGCCAGACATGTATCCAGACCGATGAAATCGGCCAGTTCCAGCGGCCCCATGGGATGGTTCGCACCCAGCTTGAGTGACGTATCAATAGATTGCACCGACCCCACGCCTTCATAAAGCGTGTAGATCGCTTCGTTGATCATCGGCATCAGAATTCGGTTGACGATGAAGGCGGGGAAATCCTCGGCGGTGGCAGATGTTTTACCCAAGCGTTCCACAACCGCGTGGCAGGCCTTAAAGGTGGCTTCGTCGGTCGCGATGCCGCGGATCAGTTCGACCAGCTGCATGATCGGGACAGGGTTCATAAAGTGGAAGCCCATGAATTTCTCGGGCCGGTCCGTCCGCGACGCCAACCGCGTGATCGAGATTGACGAGGTGTTGGACGTCAGAATCGTGTCTGGTTTGAGGTGTGGCACAAGATCTTCGAAAATGGCGGTCTTGATCGTCTCACGCTCGGTCGCGGCTTCGATAATCAGGTCTGTCTTGCCCAGATCGGTCAGAGTTGGTGTCGTCGTGATCCGTTTCATCGCGTCGGTTTTTTGCGCCTGGGTGATCAGGTCTTTGCTGACCTGACGATCCAGATTGCGTTCGATCAACGCGACGGCGGCACTCAACGCGTCCTCGCTGATATCGGTCATCAGCACTTCATATTCCGCAAGGGCAAAAACATGGGCAATGCCGTTGCCCATCTGACCTGCGCCAACGATGCCTACCTTCTCAATTGTCATGATCATTCCTTTAACGGTTGGCCGCACCATAGGCCCCTGCGGGGGTCACCTTCAAGTCAGGCGTGTAGGTAAAAGTCTTATCAAATGCCGTCATTAGCAAATTCGCAAATGAATTGGGCGAATCTGTCGCTTGGGTGATGACAGAAAGGGGCGGTAGCCATGAGACATGAAACGATTGAAACAGGCGAACTTTCGTATTCGCCGTGCCGTTACGGGAATTCACGGATGTTGTTTCGCGGGCCGCGCAAACGGCTTGATCTGCCGTATCTTGCCTTCATCGGTGGCACCGAAACCTATGGCAAATTCATCGAAAAGCCGTTTCCAAACCTTGTTGAAAAGGCCATGCGCCAGACATGTGTGAACTTTGGCTGCGTGAACGGCGGGATTGATGCCTTTGTCAATGATCCGACGATCATGGATATCTGCGCCGAGGCTGATTTGACCATAATTCAGGTGATGGGGGCGAATTATCTATCAAATCGGTTCTATTCCGTCCATCCGCGGCGGAACGACCGGTTCCTGCGCGCATCAACCGTCTTGCAGGCGATTTATCAGGAGATCGATTTTTCAGAGTTTTCCTTTACGCGCCATATGTTGGGTGCGCTACATGCCACATCTCTCGAACGGTTTGACACTGTCGTGATTGAACTGCGCGCGGCTTGGTTGGCGCGCATGCGCAATATGCTGGGCCAGATCGGGCGTCGGACCATCCTGCTGTGGTTTTCCGAAGATGCCATGACGGATGAGCATTGGGCCGACCGCCCCGGCCAGTTGCAGGTTGATCCCCTGTTTATCACGGCTTCAATGATTGATGAGTTGCGGCCTCTGGTCAAAGACGTTGTCGTCGTGAACCCGACACAGCGTGCCCTGTCACGGGGATCACGCGGCATGTTCTTTCCATCAAGCCAGGCCAAAGCCGCTTCTGAAATGCTGGGGGTAGATTGCCATGTTGAGGCTAGCGCAGCCCTGATTCAATCCATCAGAAACCAACTCTATGCCATATAAAAAAGGCCCCAGTATGGCTGGGGCCCTTTCTTTTCAAATGCGTTAGCTCTTAGAGCTTGCCAGTCAGTTCCGGCACGGCTTCAAAAAGGTCTGCCACGAGGCCGAAGTCTGCAACCTGAAAAATAGGTGCTTCTTCATCCTTGTTGATTGCAACAATGATCTTGCTGTCTTTCATGCCCGCAAGGTGCTGGATCGCACCCGAGATACCAACGGCCACATAAAGTTCAGGTGCCACGACCTTGCCGGTCTGGCCCACTTGCCAGTCGTTGGGCGCATAGCCACTATCCACAGCAGCGCGTGATGCGCCAACAGCGGCGTTGAGCTTATCAGCCAGCTTTTCGATCAGAGCAAAGTCTTCTTCAGACCCGACACCACGACCACCGGAAACAACAACACCGGCAGACGTCAGTTCGGGGCGATCGGAGGCAGCGACTTTGTCTTCGACCCATTCAGACAGGCCCGGATCGCCAGCGGCACCGATGCTTTCGACGGATGCAGAGCCCCCCATCGCCGCAGCATCAAAGCCAGCGGTACGGATGGTCATGACTTTGACAGCGTCAGAGGATTTGACTGTCTGGATCGCGTTGCCCGCATAGATCGGACGTTCGAAAGTGTCGGCGTCAACCACGGCAGTCACTTCAGAGATGATCATCGCGTCCAAGAGTGCTGCCACCCGTGGCATGACGTTTTTCGCGTCCGTGGTGCCGGGGGCGGCGATATGCGTGTAATCGCCTGCAAGTGACACAATTAAAGCGGCGGTAGGCTCGGCCAAGCGGTGACCAAGGGCCGGATCTTCCGCGCAGAGCACTTTGGAGACGCCTTCAATCTTTGCTGCCTCGTCAGCCGCCGCTTGCGCGGACGCACCCGCGCAAAGCACGGTCACATCACCCAAAGACTTCACCGCAGAGACGGCCTTGGCCGTCGCATCAACGGCCAATGCGCCGTCAGTTACTTCACCAATCAGAAGAACAGCCATTATACAGCCCCCGCTTCTTTGAGTTTCTCGACAAGTTCATCAACCGAACCCACAATGATACCGGCCTTGCGGGCCTCTGGCTCTGTGGTGCTCACGATGCTGAGGCGCGGCGCGACATCAACGCCGTAATCGGCAGGTGTCTTTTCATCCAAAGGCTTTTTCTTGGCCTTCATGATGTTGGGCAGCGATGCATAACGCGGCTCATTCAGGCGCAGGTCCACAGTCACAATTGCTGGCATTTTCACCTTGATCGTCTGCAGGCCGCCATCAACTTCGCGGGTGACGGTCGCACTGTCGCCATCAACATCAACCTCAGAGGCGAAGGTCGCTTGTGACCAGCCCAGCAGGGCCGACAGCATCTGGCCAGTGGCATTCATGTCATTGTCGATCGCCTGTTTGCCGCACAGCACCAGACCCGGCTCTTCTTCCTTGACGATGGCGGCAAGAATTTTCGCAACAGCCAGCGGCTCAATGTCGGTGTGCACATCGTCAGCAGCAACAACAAGGATCGCACGGTCGGCACCCATCGCCAGCGCGGTGCGCAGTGTTTCCTGGCTTTGCTTGACGCC
>CAYZKE010000282.1:4398-5053 GCA_964478505.1 uncultured Loktanella sp. | reverse complement strand
TTGCGTTTGATCGGCAAGCCGTGCTTCTGCCCCGCCCGGGTCTGCATCGCCCGTCAGGTGCCAGATATTGGAAAGCGCGATCACACCACTGTCCCAGTCATCGCGCATGTCGTCGATTGGGCCTGGGGCCATGGCGTTGCCCCATGCCTCCTGTGCCGCCGTCAGAGAGCCGTATTTTTCAACAAGGAACTGGCCAAAGCGGGTCCCCAGCAGCGTGGCCTCGCGCCCTTTTATGTCGTTGAATGTCCAGAACAGCAGCGAATCTTCGTTCTGCATCTGGATGATCGCCAGCGCAGGGTCATCCTTGAGCGCCAGACCGGTGTAGGGGTTTGTGGGCAGCAGCGTCTCGCGCAGCCAACCTTTGTAGGCCTCCTGCAAGACCGGATCAAAATAGATCATCCCCGTCAGCCCCGCGCTATCGACGGGGACTTGCCAGCGTTGGGCGGCCTCTGCGTGCACCAGATGGGGATAGTAGGGGCTGAAGGTGATGTAGATACCTTCTTGCTTCATGGCGGCGACCAATTGCCAGAGCCGGTCGCGCTCGGCCTCGTCTATCTCTTCAAGCGCGCCGCCGGTTTGCCCGGCCTGCGGGATTTGGCCGTGCAGGCGGACCATGTTGACGCCGCGTTTGGCAAGAAACCGGGCGTGATCCTGC
>CAYZKE010000282.1:1823-4388 GCA_964478505.1 uncultured Loktanella sp. | reverse complement strand
ACCGGATTGGTTCGCCATCACCCCGCACGAACGCGGCACCGTCCCGCGAGCGCCGGATGAAACCGGTTTCGCCTGCAGTTGCTTCGTTCAAGTAGGACAGATCCAGTAGGGCCGCGTCGGAAAACACATCTTGCTCCGGGCGAAAATCCCAAGTCGTGTGTGTCTCTGCAATGGCAGGCGTGAAAAGCAGGCTCGCAAGTAGCGCGATGCAGTGTCGTCTCATGGCACAGCCCCTAACGTCGCTTCGGTGACTTCGTTCTTAACGTTTATAGCCCTCGCAGAATAGGTGCCTGTTTGTTGCGGGCCTGAAGAGGGCGCACTATCCTAGATAGATCTGCCCCGCTGGATATTTGACGCGGGGTACGCTTCGGGTGGCCAGAAAGAACCCGATCGCCAATGGTCCGACCCGTCCGATAAACATGATCGCGATGATGATTGTCCGGCCAAGCGTATCGAGTTCACCTGTTGTGCCGCGCGACAATCCAACGGTGCCAAAGGCGGAGGTGACCTCGAAGGCGAGGTCGAGAAATTCACCGTCATGGCTGATCGAGATGACGAATATGCCGGTCAGAACAAGCAGCATTGAAATCGTCGTCAGGGCCATGACCTTCATTACTTCTTCGACGCCCAGAGAACGCCCGAAAGCATGAAGCGAGGTTTGCCTGCGAAAGAAGGCGACGGTCGCCAGTATGAGGACACAGAGTGTCGTCACCTTGATACCGCCTGCGGTCGATGTGCTTCCGCCACCCACAAGCATTAACGTCATGGTCAGCATTGTGGAACTGTCATGCATGCCGGCGATATCAACCGTGTTGAAACCGGCGGTGCGCGGCGTCACGCCCTGAAACCAGCTCGCCCAGAGTTTGTCGCCAGTGCTGAGCGGGCCCAAAGTGGCGGGGTTCGTCCATTCCAGCAGGGCGAAGACCACGACACCCCAGACGATCAACACCGCCGTGCCGATCAGCATCAGTTTGGAATGTAGCGTCAACTTGCGCCAGCTGCGTTGCTGGTAGACGTCGCCGACGACGATAAAGCCCAAGCCGCCGAGAATAAACAAAAGCGGAATGACAATGTTGATGACCGGATGCCCGACCCATTGCGACAGGCTATCGTGGTGCAAGGCAAAGCCTGCGTTATTGAAGGCAGAGATCGAATGGAAGATCGCCTGCCAGATCCCGTTCCAACCGAACTCTGGTACAAAGACAAACGCCAGAATGAGCGCGCCAATCGCCTCGCAAACCAGTGCAATGATAAGAATGATCCGCGCGAGGTAGGTCAGATTTGCCAGCGACGTTTGATTAAGGTCTTCGCGCAGGATCAGACGCTGGGGCATGCCGACAGGAATACCAAGGGCACCCAAGACAAGAACGGCAAATGTCATCAGGCCCAGCCCGCCAAGCTGGATCAAGATGGCAATCACGGCCTGTCCAAACCCGGTAAATGCCGACCCTGTGTCGGCCAGCACAAGGCCCGTCACAGTGACAGCAGAAGTTGACGTGAATATCGCCTCGCTTAGCCCGATGTCGCCGTGATGAGAGATCGGCAACCAAAGCAGGATCGCACCCACGATAATGAACGCCACATAGAACACCACAAGCAGTGCCGGCGGCGGTAGCTTCAGCGTTTTGATCCGCCTTGCGAAACCCGGAAAACGGTCCACGCCTAAAGGCTCGCTGCGAAGTTGCGCAGGTCACTGCGCTGCCCGAGCAGCAAGAGCAGATCGTCGCCCTGCAACTGGCAGTCGGCATTGTCCTGCCCAATGAATTCTGTGCCTCGCATAACCCCGATACAGCGCAGGTTATATTTCTCCCGATGTGGCAGATCCGCGAGTTTCTTGCCCTCAAGGCTTTCGGGAATGCGAAAGTTTACAACGTGATAGCCATTTCCAAGACTGACGTAGTCACGCACCAGCGGATTGTGCAAAACCTGCGCGATATGCTGTCCCACCTCGACTTCAGGGTGAATGATGCGGTCCACACCAAGCTTGCTGAGGATGCGGTGATGCGTCTTGGTCGTGGCTTTTGCCCAGACCACCGGCACACCGATCAATTTCAGATTGATTGCGGCGAGAATACTGGCCTCCAGGTCAGAGCCTATCGCAACAACGCCGATCTTGCAATCGCCCATGCCCGCTTCGCGCAGGGCGACGTCATCGCGCGCGTCCGCGATCATCGCCTGAGACAAGGTATCGGCGTGGCTGGCGACGCGGGCTTCGGAGACGTCGATCCCGATCACATGATTGCCGAATCGTTGCAGTTCGTTCGCGACCGTACTGCCAAAATTTCCCAAACCGATGACGCCAAAGATGCGATTCCCTCGGTTGTTCTTCTTTTCGCTCAAACTCATTCCTCCTGAGTCTTTCGCCAAACGACGATTGTGCGGTTTGGTCTGTGCGACATCAAATCCTGTCCTGAGGACAGTCGCCGCAATGCAGAAAGAGGTCAAGATGGGCTTTGAAAAGGGTGTTTGGCGTCGTTTTTGAAGATTTTGAGGCAGTCTGTTTGCGTGAAAAATGCCCTCTGCACTTGCCATAATTTGGCTCTGTAAACGCGGCCTATGTCTCTC
>CAYZKE010000282.1:1165-1813 GCA_964478505.1 uncultured Loktanella sp. | reverse complement strand
AAAAACGCCATGGATTGTTCTAAATTCTGCCGCAATCGCACAACACCTTAGGATTAATCGTACCTCACCACGGTTACACCCACTCGTTACTACTCACAGAAAGGCGCTGCCCCGGACGAGGCAGCGCCTTTTGCATAGGCATATGCCTAATTTCGAGCGGGGATCGGCGCAGTCAATTGTATGGCGAGACAGCCCAAGCCACGGGCAACGGGTGCCGCGTGAGCTCCGAGCAATGCGTGAAATCGCAAAAGTCGTCTCAGAGTTACTTGATCCGGGATAAGTTCCAGTGGTGACGCTCGTTGCGCTTAAATGTCTTGATGGGGATGGATGTCGGTTTAAAGTTTGGGCTTAACCTGCCGAATTGATCGATGTGACAGACATCTGCACTGCAGAAACTTGATCAGTTTTGCACAATGAACGGATGTCCCGCGCGAGTACGTTTTTGATGTCGTTGGCATTCATCCAGATCAGATAATCTTCATCGGTGATTTGCCGGTCTGGTCCAATCCATCTTCCGGGCTCACAATGACTATAACCATAGCGCAAATGCGCACCTTTGGCTGCGAGCTGCTTGGGAACCAACGCAAAAACGAAGTCCGGCTTCCATGTTCGTTGCAAGACTTCAAAAAGCAAACGAGACAAAAGCCC
>CAYZKE010000282.1:0-1155 GCA_964478505.1 uncultured Loktanella sp. | reverse complement strand
GTCGCACCTTGGCTACGCGGCCCACCCAACCCGCGTGACGGGAGCCAGAAATCACCACAGTAGCCCACCGTTCCAGTCACCATTTTGAGCGCTTCGGGCCCTTGGTAAAATGTCAGATCAGGGTCCGGCGTCGTATCGGGCGTAATGTATTTGTGGCGGTGCATATCCAAATGCTTGCCAAGAGACATCCCCGAAAGATCCAGCAACCGCACAGCCTGCGTGTGCACCAGTTCATCAGCGTCATTGAAACCACAAATCCAGAAGCCGTTTGTTTCATCAATGAATGAACTCGCCGTGTCGAAGATCGGATACAAACCGCCGCGACCTGGACATGAGTTCCGATAATATCGGTAAAGGGAAAAATCATCTCCGACCTCTATGCGCATTCCCATGCTTTCAAGCTCTCGGATGATGCTCGACACATTCATTATCATGCCAAAAATACTGCGCGCCGACATATCTTGCCCCTCGAGTTATCATTGCGATTTTCGCAACACTGTGCCTTTAGGCTTAAGACTGTGTACAATTCTTTTTGGCGCACTCACAATGTTGAGTGTGACGCTTTCCGAGATTGTGGCAATAGAGTCACTGAGTTAGACAGAGCGGGCAGGGTATCCATGATCATCTCTGCAGGCATTTTGGGGTGATCAGCTTCATCCAAGGCATCAATCTCAATTTGCTCTGTAATCGCGGCCAGCAATATTAGGCCCGGCGTCCCGTCGGGAAACACCCCGCCCAGCAGTAGTCTTTGGAATGTTCCAGGATGGGGTTCTCCACCATCCTTTGGCAGATGTGCGAAGATGTGATCGAGACGCACACCACCTTCATCATAGATCCTTGAGTAGGCACCGCCTATAAATTCATTATATTCGTCGCCAACATTGTCTTCATCAATGAGTTTTCCAATGGCGCTACTTGCCCAGGTCCATCCGAACCAGCGTGCATAGGCCGATTCTTTTCCAACGTGGACAAAGACCCAACCTGCCGGCACCTTCCGAAATAGCACCATATAGGGTCGGATTTCGTCCATTGCCTCATGTTCGATCTGCGTCTTGGCATTTCCCCATGCTACCAGAGCTTTCTGCATCAGAGACAAGCCATTCGAGGCTATCTGAGAGACCGGATGTTGTTGAGAGAGGAAAGCTCTTCCTTCGG
>CAYZKE010000281.1:0-5063 GCA_964478505.1 uncultured Loktanella sp. | reverse complement strand
TGTTCCTGCTGATGGGGATCGTGTTCTACATCGCCGCCGTCATGGCCACCAAACTCTTTGGCGACGCTTTCCCCGAATGGTTCGGCACGCTGGGGCGCTCGGGTTATTCACTGTTCCAGATCATGACGCTGGAAAGCTGGTCGATGGGCATCGTGCGCCCCGTGATGGAAATCTACCCCTACGCATGGGCCTTCTTTGTGCCCTTCATCATGGTGACGACCTTCGCGGTGGTGAACCTGCTGGTCGGTCTGATCGTGAACTCCATGCAGGACGCGCACGCCGAAGAAGGCAACGCCGCGACGGATGCCTACCGCGATGAAGTGCTGGCGAAGCTGGAGGCGATTGAAAAGCGGTTGGAAAAGAACGCCAAAGACGGGTGAATGGCGGCTTTGCGGACAAAGTGGCCATTCGCAGCGCGTTTAGCCAAGACCGCTCTGGTGGTGCGGCCTCTCTGAAGCTAGTGTGAGGCTATCAGTCGATACCATTCCACCAACTTCGAAAAAGGCTCAATTTATGTCCGATGCTGCCGTAAATCTCGATCAAAAGCTTTCAACTTTTACCGAGCATTGGAGTCCGAGGATTATTTCTCAATTCAATGACTGTGACGTGATGGTTGTCAAAGCTGAAGGCGAATTTAAATGGCATCACCATGACGACACTGATGATTTCTTTCTGGTTCTGAAAGGAACGCTGCGCATCGAGTTGCGAGATCGCGATGTAATTCTCCGACCGGGAGAGTTATTTGTTGTGCCCAAAGGGGTGGAACACCGTCCAGTGGCAGAAGGAGAAGTGCACCTCTTGCTTATCGAACCCAAAGGCGTTCCGAACACCGGTGATGCTGCGACAGCAGCACAGAAAGTGTCGATATAGCGGACCTCTAGACAAGACGCAGCATCGGTCAAAATGCGCTCAAAGCGGCCATCCGGCCCTACGCCCGCTTCTCCAACGTCGCCACGCCCAGCACATCCAGCACCTTTGCTTCGATATGCTCGGCGTTCATCCCCGCTACATCGTACATCGCCTTGGGGCTGGCCTGGTCAATGAACGTATCGGGCAGCACCATGGACCTGTACTTCAGCCCGTGATCGAACACACCCTCATCCGCCAAGAGCTGCGCCACATGTGATCCGAAACCACCCACAGCGCCCTCTTCGACGGTAATCAGCGCCTCATGCTCGGTGGCCAGTTTCAGGATCAGATCACCGTCCAGTGGTTTGGCAAAACGTGCATCTGCGACTGTGGGGGTGATGCCTTTGGCAGCCAAAGCCTCGCAGGCTTTCATCACCTCTTGCAGGCGGGTCCCGAACGACAGGATCGCCACGCGGCTACCCTCTTGGATCATGCGGCCTTTGCCGATTTCCAATACCTCTGGATTCTCCGGCATCTCGACACCCACGCCTTCACCGCGCGGAAAGCGGAAGGCAATCGGGCCTTCGTCATGTGCCGCAGCGGTCGCAACCATACGGACCAATTCCGCCTCGTCTGCCGCCGCCATCACGACAAAACCGGGCAGGTTGGCAAGGAAAGCCACGTCAAAAGACCCTGCATGCGTGGCCCCATCGGCCCCCACCAGACCCGCGCGGTCAATCGCGAAACGGACCGGCAAACGCTGGATCGCTACATCATGGACCACCTGATCGTATCCGCGTTGCAGGAAGGTCGAATATAGCGCGCAAAACGGACGCATGCCGCCAGCGGCAAGAGCGGCACTGAACGTCACCGCGTGCTGCTCGGCGATACCCACGTCAAAACAGCGGCTGGCATAGCGCTCCATAAATTTGCTCAAACCGGTGCCATCCGGCATCGCCGCCGTCACCGCGCAAATCTTGGGATCACTCGCGGCGTGTGTCAGCAGACTTTCGGCAAAGACGGACGTATAAGATGGCGCGTTGCTCGGCGCTTTCTTCTGCTCGCCGGTGATCACATCGAACTTGGCGGTCGCATGGCCCTTGTCGCTGGCGCGCTCGGCAGGGGCATAGCCTTTGCCCTTTTTCGTGATCGCATGGATCAGGATCGGTCCATCGGCGCGGGCCTTGACCGTGCGCAAAACCGACAAAAGCTGCTCCATATCATGGCCGTCAATCGGGCCGAGATACGAGAACCCCAACTCCTCGAACAGCGTGCCGCCCACGGTCATATGTTTAAGCACATCCTTGGCGCGCTTGGCCCCTTCGCGGAACGGTTCGGGCAGCAAGGACATCGCCCCTTTGGCCGCGGCCTTGAATTCCTGAAACGGCTCGCCGGCATAGAGGCGCGACAGATAGGACGACATCGCGCCGGTGGGCGGCGCAATCGACATTTCATTGTCATTCAGGATCACGATCAGGCGCTTGCCCAGATGGCCTGCATTATTCATCGCCTCATAGGCCATACCCGCCGACATTGCCCCGTCTCCGATCACGGCAATTGCATCGCCGCCTTCACCACCCAGATCACGGGCGACAGCAAAGCCAAGCGCGGCAGAAATCGAGGTGCTGGAATGGGCGGCACCAAAAGGATCATAGGGGCTCTCGGAACGTTTGGTAAAACCACTCAGGCCACCTTCTGTGCGCAGGGTGCGGATGCGGTCGCGCCGGCCCGTCAAGATCTTGTGCGGATAACACTGGTGCGACACATCCCAGATGATCTTGTCCTTGGGCGCATCGAAAACCGCATGCAAGGCGACAGTCATTTCCACCACGCCAAGACCGGCCCCCAAATGCCCGCCCGTCACCGACACCGCCGAGATCGTCTCGGCGCGCAATTCATCGGCCAACTGGCGCAATTCGGCGTCCGACATGCCCTTCATATCAGCAGGCGTATGGACACGGTCCAGAACGGGCGTGTGGGGTTGGTCAGACATGGCGACCCTTCTTAATGTGTGCGGGCAATCACAAATTGCGCGGCTTCTTTCAACGTATCGGCTTCATTCCCGTACGGAGATAGCGCATCACAGGCTTCTTCCACCAGTGCGCTCGCGCGGCTTTTCGCCCCATCAAGACCTAAAAGAGACACAAAAGTCGCCTTTCCGGCAACAGCGTCCTTGCCGACAGCCTTGCCAACAGTGTCTGCATCGCCAGTCGCATCCAGAACATCGTCGACAATCTGGAACGCCAGACCCAGATAGGCACCATAGATCGACAAAGGCTCACGCTCGGCCTCGGCCATGCGCGGCCCAACGAGGGCAGACCACGAAATCAGCGCGCCGGTCTTGGCGGCCTGCAAGTCCATGATCTGCTGCAAATCAAGCGGCATTTTGGCTGTTTCTGCGGCAATATCCGCAGCCTGCCCGCCGACCATGCCACGGATACCCGAGGCATTGGTCAGCGACATCAAGAGGTTCAGCTTGGCACGGGGGGCACATTCGGCCTGCAACAACAGTTCAAACGCAAGTGCCTGCAAGCCATCACCGGCCAGCACGGCGGTCGCCTCATCCCATTTGCGGTGAACTGTCGGCTGACCACGGCGCAGATCATCGTCATCCATGCAGGGCAGATCATCATGCACGAGGGAATAGGCGTGAATACACTCGATCGCGGCGGCAGCACCGGCTGCGGCAACAGGATTGATACCCAGCATACGGGTGGTTTCCAAAACCAGAAACGCACGAAACGCCTTGCCACCCGAAGAGGCATAGATCATCGCATCGGCAACATCGCCTTCCAGCCCCGTCAGGGCAAACCCGATCCGCGCTTGTGAAACCTTTGCCGCATGGGCCAGCATGTCTTCGAAAGGTTTGCGCTTCAGCGCGGCGATCTGATATTTTTCAAGAGGATTAGCCATCGAGCGGTGCCGTGCCGACAGGTGAACCACCTTCGCCCAATGTGATCTTCGCGACCTTTTCTTCGGCCTCTTTCAACTTGGCTTCGCAGCGCGCTTTCAGGGCCGCGCCACGCTCGTAAAGTGCGATGCTTTCATCCAGAGCAACGTCGCCACGCTCCAGCTGGCCAACAACCTTTTCCAATTCTTTGATTGCGTCCTCAAAGCTCATGTTCTCAACGTCGCTCATCGACCTCTTTCCTCCAAAACCTTTACATGGGCAGCCGCAGACGCCCCCAGTGCTGTCAGGTCATATCCACCTTCAAGGCTCGATACCACCCGCCCCTTACAATGGGTACTTGCTACATCACACAAACGTTCTGTTACCCAACCAAAGTCTTCTGTGGTCAGGTTCATCCCCGCCAAGGGATCACTCATATGTGCATCGAAACCAGCCGAAATTATGACGAGTTGTGGAGAGAATGCGTCAATCCGTGGCAGAACAAGGCGCTCCATCACATCACGAAACGCCTTTGATCCTGTGCCTTCGGGCAAGGGCACGTTCAACACGTTATCGACACCCACCTCATGGGCGGCACCGGTACCAGGGTAAAGCGGGGACTGATGGGTCGAGCAAAACAGAATGCGCGGATCATCCTCGACCAGATCCTGTGTGCCGTTGCCGTGGTGCACGTCAAAATCCACAATCGCGACCCGGTCCAACCCGTGATAGTCCAACGCGTGCTTGGCCCCGATGACAACATTGCCGAAAAAGCAAAACCCCATCGCCGTTTCGCGTTCCGCATGATGGCCTGGCGGGCGCACTGCAACGAAGGCATTATTTGCCTCACCGCCCAGCACCATATCAACCGCGCGCACAACACCCCCTGCAGCACGCAAGGCAGCAGTCAGCGTGCCCGGCGACATATGGGTATCGGCATCCAGTGACCGCCATCCTTCGGTCGGGGCAGCCGCGCGGATCGCATCAATATGGGTCTGCGGATGGGCGCGCAGAAGATCATCATCGGCAACCAAAGGGGCTGTGACACGGGTCAGGGGCATGCCCTCAAGGGCATTCAAGACCGCCGCCAACCGCGCCACCTGTTCAGGATGGCCCGGGGGTGTAACGTGGTTCGCGCAATCGGGGTGTGAGATCAAAGCTGTTGTCATAGGCGCAGAAAACGCAATTCAGATGGGAAGCACAACTATGTTTGTGATCTTCACGGCATTTACCGCGCGAGATCAGGCACCAGCCTCGTGTCGGTGCTGACTTTCACAAACCAGACCGTCGCGTTAGGCGCAGCGAAAGTCCAGTTTGAGCCCAA
>CAYZKE010000280.1:2362-5074 GCA_964478505.1 uncultured Loktanella sp. | reverse complement strand
ACAATGGCCGAAGAACTTGTGACAATGAAGGAACCCGTGCGCAGCGCTTGATTTCATGAAATCAAACCACACATGGCACAATGACAGTTAGGTTAGCGAAACACGCTGAAAGGAAGTATAGGAAGACAATGGCAGGCAACAACGGTGGCCCTTGGGGCGGCGGCGGAAACAACGGATCGGGCGGCGGCGATGACAATCGCGGCGGCGGCGGCCGTAAGCCCAACAATGATGGTCCGAATATTCCCGAAATTGACGAGCTGGTGAACAAGGGCCGTGAACAGCTGCGTGTCCTGATGGGCGGTGGCGGCGCACGTGGCGGGTCTGGTGGCACTGGTGGCGACGGTCCGCAAATGACGCGCGGGACTGTGGGCCTTGGTATTCTTGCTGTCGCGGCACTCTGGCTTTACGCTTCTTTCTACACAGTGCGTCCCGAAGAACGCGCGGTCGAGTTGTTTCTGGGTGACTTCCTCGAAATCGGTGAACCCGGTCTGAACTTCGCACCATGGCCTATCGTGACCCGCGAGGTGATCACGGTCACGACAGAGCGTAACATCGACATCGGTGTCAGCCGCACTGGCTCGGAAGCGGGCCTGATGTTGACCGGTGACGAGAATATTGTCGATATCGACTTTCAGGTTGTCTGGAATATTGTGGATCCCGAAGAATATCTGTTCAATCTGGCCAACCCGCCGCAGACAATCGAAGCTGTCGCTGAATCGGCGATGCGCGAGATTATCTCGCAGTCCGAACTGGCCCCGATCCTGAACCGTGACCGTGGTGCGATTGCAGACCGGTTGCGCGACATGATCCAGGAAACGCTGGACAGCTACGACTCCGGCATTGCCGTTATTCGTGTCAACTTTGATAAGGCCGACCCGCCCGAACCCGTCATTGCGTCTTTCCGCGCGGTACAGGATGCCGAGCAGGAACGTGACCGGGTGCAGAACGTGGCCGATGCCTATGCCAATCAGGTGGTTGCAGAAGCCCGTGGTCGGGCGGCACAAATCCTTGAGCAGGCGGAAGGTTACCGTGCCCGCGTGGTCAATGAGGCCGAAGGTGAAGCCAGCCGGTTTACCGCCGTTCTTACGGAATATGCCCGCGCGCCGGAAGTCACACGCAAGCGCCTTTATCTTGAAACAATGGAATCTGTGCTGGGTGGTGTCGACATCATCCTGCTGGACGAAGGCCAGGGCGGTGGACAGGGCGTTGTGCCATACCTGCCGCTGAACGAACTGCGCCGCACACCGACAACTGGAGGAACCAACTGATGCGTAAGTCAGCATTTCTTTTGCCCGCAGTCGCGGTTGTTGTGATCGGTGCGCTGTCTTCGGTCTTTGTGGTGGACGAACGCGAGAAGGCGCTGGTGCTCCAGTTTGGCCAGATCGTGAAAGTCAAGGAAGACCCGGGTCTCGGTTTCAAAATACCGCTCATCCAGGAAGTGGTGCGTTACGACGACCGCATTTTGAGTCGTGATCTGGAACCGCTCGAGGTGACGCCAGCCGATGACCGCCGTCTTGTGGTCGACGCCTTCGCGCGCTACCGCATTGTGGATGTCGAACAGTTCCGTCGTGCCGTTGGTGCGGGTGGCGAAGAGGCTGCGGCCCTGCGTCTGGACAGTATCCTGCGTGCCGAAACCCGCGAGGTTCTGGGTTCTGTCACATCCAACGACATTCTGTCTGTGGACCGTGCAGCGCTGATGTTGCGCATTCGCAATCAGGCGATTGAAGAGGCGCGCCCTCTGGGTTTGCAGGTGCTTGACGTGCGCCTGAAGCGGACTGACCTTCCCACCGAGAACCTTAACGCCACCTATGAGCGGATGAAGGCTGAGCGTGACCGCGAAGCCGCTGACGAACGCGCCCGTGGTAATGAAGCGGCCCAGCGTATCCGCGCCGGTGCTGACCGTACCGTTATCGAGCTGGTGTCCGAGGCAGAACGCGAAAGCCAGATCATTCAGGGTGAGGCCGATGCCCGCCGGAACGAGATCTTCGCACAAGCCTTTGGTGCCGATCCGGAATTCTTTGAATTCTATCGGTCAATGACGGCCTATCAGCGTTCTCTGACACCGGGCAATTCGACGTTGGTCCTGTCGCCTGACAACGAGTTCTTCAATTATCTGAAGTCTGATCAGGGTCGTGCCGCAGGCGAGTAGCCTATCTGCATAACATTCTCGAAAGGGCCAGCCGCTGTGCTGGCCTTTTTTTTGCCCTGCTGCATGACAAGTGTTTCAAGGCTTGCACAATAAATCACGTGGTGTTGAGAATTTGAATGTGAAGTTTGCGTTGCACAATTCGCGCCCTACATAGAACATCAGGAAATGAGTAGGGTCGCAGTCTTGCGCCCCGGTTTCAACAGAAGGAGATTTGCCGTGAAGTCCAAGGCAATCGCAGTCAGCCAAGATCAACAGCGCACGCGTGGTCTGTTGATGGCTTTCGTCACGACCTTGGCGGTCGCTTTCGCCATGGTCCTTGCGCAGGTGACATTCGTCAGCGCGCAGCAACGCCCCGAAACATTCGCCGATCTGGCCGAACAGGTCAGCCCGGCCGTTGTCAATATCACGACCAGCACGACCGTCGCTGGTCGGACAGGTCCTCAGGGGCTTGTTCCCGACGGGTCACCCTTTGAGGATTTCTTCAACGATCTTGACCGGGGGCCGGGACAAGGCACACGCCGTTCATCGGCGCTGGGCTCCGGTTTCGTGATCTCCGAGGATGG
>CAYZKE010000280.1:0-2262 GCA_964478505.1 uncultured Loktanella sp. | reverse complement strand
AAGGCACACGCCGTTCATCGGCGCTGGGCTCCGGTTTCGTGATCTCCGAGGATGGTTTCATCGTGACCAACAACCACGTGATTGAAGGTGCGGATGAAATCCTGATCGAATTCTTCCCGGGCGGTGAACCCGGTGTACCTGCCGAGCTGATCGGCACCGACCCCAACACCGATATTGCCGTTCTGAAAGTTGACCTCGACAACCTGCCATTCGTTGAATTCGGTGACAGCAACGCCGAAGGCGCGCGCGTCGGTGACTGGGTAATGGCGATGGGTAACCCCTTGGGGCAGGGATTTTCGGTCTCTGCCGGGATCGTGTCGGCACGCAACCGTGCGCTTTCCGGCACCTATGACGACTACATCCAGACCGACGCAGCCATCAACCGTGGTAACTCGGGTGGTCCATTGTTCAATATGGACGGTGAGGTCATCGGCGTGAACACCGCGATCCTCTCGCCCAACGGTGGCTCGATTGGTATCGGTTTTGCGATGTCATCGGCTGTTGTGACCAATGTGGTGGACCAGCTGATCGAATTCGGCGAAACACGCCGCGGCTGGTTGGGTGTGCGTATTCAGGACGTCACACCAGATATGGTCGATGCGATCGAAGGTCTGGATATGGCCCGTGGTGCGCTGGTCACTGATGTACCGCCCGGACCGGCCGAAAACGCCGGGATGTTGGCGGGTGACGTGATCCTGAATTTCGACGGGATCGAGATTGAAGATACGCGTGAACTGGTGCGCATCGTCGGAAACTCACCGGTAGGTACAGAAGTTCCTGTCGCTGTGCTGCGTGATGGCGACATGGAAGACCTGCTTGTTGTCTTGGGGCGTCGTGAAACGTCCGAGGCGGTGGCCTTCCCAGCGTCAACGGAAGAGGCCGAGCCGGAGCAGTCCGAAATCCTTGGTCTCACGCTATCCGAGATCACGCCAGAGCTGACAGATCAGTTTTCATTGACTGTCGACACGGGTCTGGTGATCACAGCGATTGATCCGGATTCCGAGGCCGCATCCAAAGGCTTGCTGGAAGGTGACGTAATCACCGAAGCAGGCCAAGAGGCAGTGGCCACGATTTCGGATCTGGAAGACCGGATTGAAGCAGCCACAGAGGCAGGACGTAAGTCGTTGTTGCTTCTGGTGCGTCGCGGTGGTGACCCACGCTTTGTGGCCCTCGTGCTGGAAGAGTAAGCAAACATACAGACGATCAAAGGCGGCCCTGCTGTGGCCGCCTTTTTTTGTTGTTTATCGCGCGCTGTTCATCATGCGCTTGCTGCGCGCCCAACATCTGTCAATTTTGGGGTGGCGAGCGTGAATAACCTGCACTACTTAGCTTGAAGCAAACGTTTTCGGAAGGAACTGACAAGAATGGCCAAGATTACTTACGTGGAACACGGCGGCAAAGAGCATGTTGTGGACGTCGCCAACGGGCTCACCGTGATGGAAGGTGCACGTGACAACGGCATTCCCGGCATCGAGGCCGATTGCGGTGGCGCTTGCGCCTGCTCCACATGCCACGTCTACGTTGATGACGCATGGGTTGAAAAGCTTCCTGCCAAGGATGCGATGGAAGAGGACATGCTGGATTTTGCCTACGAACCTGATCCCGTCAAATCCCGCCTAACATGCCAGTTGAAAGTCACTGATGCTCTGGACGGTCTGCGCGTGCAGATGCCGGAAAAGCAGATTTGATACGGACCATTGCATGGGT
The DNA here is from genome assembly GCA_964478505.1 of uncultured Loktanella sp. GTDB lineage: Bacteria > Pseudomonadota > Alphaproteobacteria > Rhodobacterales > Rhodobacteraceae > Yoonia. The sequence goes on along the minus strand of CAYZKE010000280.1, from coordinate 555 downwards.
GGCCGTCATGGCCACCTCTGCCTGCGCCGAAACGATTGTTTCGGCAGACTATGCCGCGCCGACCGATCGCTATGCCCATGGGATTTTGGGCGATGCGATCGAGTGGGGCGCGCTGGAAATCACAACAGATACTGGCACGCGCCGCTTTGTGCTGTCCGAGGACCGCGTGTTTGAAGATGTGGCGCCGCGCCTTGTAGATATTGACGGCGACGGGTCCCCCGAAGTGATCGTCGTGGAAACCCTTGCCAGTGCTGGCGCGCAGCTGGCCATCTATGATGTGACGGGCAAGATAGCAGCGACCCCTCATATTGGGCGAACGAACCGCTGGTTGGCACCCGTTGGGGCTGCTGATCTGGACGGGGACGGCGCGATTGAAATCGCCTATATCGACCGCCCGCATCTGGCCAAGATCTTGCGCGTTTGGCGCTATACGGATGCCGCTTTGGTGCCCGTGGCTGATTTGCCCGGCCTGACCAATCACCGGATCGGCGAACGCGATATCGGCGGCGGCATCCGTGATTGCGGCGCAGGACCTGAGATGATTACCGCCAACGC
>CAYZKE010000279.1:451-5102 GCA_964478505.1 uncultured Loktanella sp. | reverse complement strand
CCATGTGTTCAAGTTGAGCAACCAGTTGCCCTAACTGTGAGCCATCAAACGTCGGCACGCCTTGCGCGCGTGCGGGTGACGGCAGGCCGAGTGCCGTTACGGCGGCGACCGAAAGAAGAAGATGTTTCAATTTGGCACTCCCATTTGCATGAATTCACGCTCGGATAGGCGATCTGCGACTAGATGCTGCGCATGGGCCGCTTCGCGCTGTTGGTTTGCTGCCATCAGTCGGACGCGCAGGTTTAGGATGCGGGCGATTTCTGCCTTGGCGTAGGTGTTGAGTTCCCACGCTGCTTTCGCATTTGGCTGGGCATCGATCTGCAGAATGATCGCGCGCAGGCGGTTGATGACCTGCATCGTTGTCGCGTGGCTGCTTGCTGCATAGTAGACGCCTGCATCCGAGATGTTGGCGTATTCCGCGAGGGCAAAGTCTGATGATGACAACGTGCCGAGCGCGTCTGCGCCACCGACAACGGCGAGGTATTCGTTGTAGAATTTAAAGATGTTGCGCACGTAACCTTGGGTCTCCGTAAATGGTGGCACGCCGCCATATTCGATCACGCGTCCAGGGCCTGCGTTATAGGCGGCGAGCGCATGGGGGATGTTGCCAAAGCGGTTCAGCTGGGTCGTGATGTAGCGGGCACCGCCACGCAGATTGTCCATCGGATTATAAGGATTGACGCCGAGGTCTGACGCCGTCGCGGGCATGAGTTGGGTCAGACCGTAAGCACCAACATGGCTTTCGGCGGTGATATTGAAGCGGCTTTCTTGTTTGATCAGGGCCTGAAACAAGCATCGCCACTGCGTGGCGGAAAGCCCAGCACGAGCAACACCCGGCGCACCAGCATATTCACCGGCTACCCTCACAATCATCATTTCGACGGTTTCGCGCCCCTCGCCAAAAAGACGGCTGTTCATCGGGCTGGTATCGGTGTTGGGATAGACCGCAGCGACACCAAAATCCGCGTTGCCTTCAAGGGCGCTGATATCAAAGCCAGGGCCGGTCATAGCCGCAGAAATAGCCTCAAGCGTGCGCAGCTGATCTGCCTGCACGTCAGCGAGAGAGGAGCGCTCGACCTCTTTCTCACCTTGGGTTCCCAAGTCCTCAACCAAAGCGGTCACGCGCGCAATGGTTTGCCCGATCGCGGCATTGTCTTGCGTTGGGACGCCTTGGGCGAAGCCTGCCGCCACGGGCAAGCAAAGCCAAAATCCGGCAGATATGATGACGGCGCGTCTCATTCTGGACGCGGGAGGGCTTCGAATGTGCAGTCTTTGTTGCTCTCGTCAGAAACTGGTGCTGTCGCGGCAAAAGAGAGTGTTGCGCGTGTCACAACTGGCTCACCGCTTCGATCAAGGCAGGGCGACGTCTTCTCTGTGTATTGTTCGCAAGCTGCTAGTAGCGGCACCGCAGCTACCATGAAGAAAAGGGGGTAATATCTCATTGTGGTCTCCAAAAATCAGGGTTTGACCGCCAGTCTGCTGGCACGCGGGCTTCACCCGTGGCTCCGCCGCCAAGGATCGGCAGTAAGTCACCAAGGGCGGAGAGATCAGCATCGACAAAGACGCTGTCGCCTGCTGAACGCACGAGCGCGATGCGTTGGCCAATGGTGGGCTGGACGAGCAATGCAGCTTCTTTGGCGTTCACCCGTAGGAAATCGTAATCGGCGATGGTGGCGCGATCGTTCGGAAACAGGATCTGTGTTGGGACAGTTTCCACAATAGTTTTTCCAACGCGACTATCGCGCAACTGGCTGGGATACTGCGTCATCATGATTACGACGCAGTTCATCTTGCGCAGGGTCACGAGCCAGTTTTCCAACCGTGCGCCGAAATAAGGATCATCCAGTAGTTTCCACGCTTCGTCCAACACGATGATGGTCGGGCGGCGATCCTCAACCACGCGTTCGATCTGGCGGAATATGTAAGACAGGACTGCCATACGCTCGGTTGTCATGTCGAGGATTTCTGTCATATCAAACCCGACGATGTCGCCAGAGAGATCAAGGCTTTGCCCTCGATCAGGCTCATCAAAGACCCAGCCAAACCGCCCGCCGGGTGCCCATTCCGCGACGCGGGATTGCAGCTCACCATCATCGTCCAAGGACTGGAACAGCGTCTCAAAGCTGGCAAAACGTTGGAGCGCTGCGCCAGCATCGGCATTTTGGGTCACTGCGCCTTGGATATGGCGCGATTGTTCTCCCGAAAGGGCACCGCTGCGTGTGAGCAAGGTGGCCAACCAATCGGACAACCATGCCCGCCCACGCTCATCGGTTTCAGAGGAGAGCGGGTTGAGGCCCGTCGGGACGCCAGCGCGGATTTCATTGTAGCGGCCACCCAAGGCTCGGACGGCCATTTCCAAGCCGCGATCTTTGTCAAAGAAGAACAGGCGCGCGCCCACACGCTGTGCCTGGGCGGTGAGGAAGGCTGTGGTCAGAGTTTTGCCTGTTCCTGTGCGGCCCAAAACCAGTGTGTGGCCTACGGTAGGTTCTTTGCCTGTCTCACCCGCTTCGTGGAAATTGAAGCGATAACCTGATGTGCCGACGGTTGGCAGGACGGCAATGCTCTGGCCCCACGGGCTTTTATCATTGCTACGCCCTTCAACGCTGCCGTGAAGCGCTGCGAAGTCGGCAAAGTTAGTTGAAGAGATCGGTGTCTTCCGGGCGCGGTAGCCGAAGTTGCCTGGGCTCTGTGCAAAATAGGTGGCCTTCAACGCCATGTTTTCGCGCACGATCACAGCCATGATTTCTTGGCCGACTCGTTTGATCTGTGCTGCGGCGCGTTCAAGCGTGTCACGGTCGGGCGCATATACAGCGATAGAAAGGTGATGGTCACCAAACGCGATGCGACCGGCTTCCTGATCATCTGCCGCCAAGGCCAGTTGGTCGCGCAAAGAGACGGCGGCATCATCTGATGCATGCATTTGCCTAATGATGCGCTGGATGCGCTCGGCCATGATGTTGTTCGGGATCGGGCTGAAAGAATTTGTCAGCACGATATCGAGAGGCAGATCCAACGCATCGAGAAGCGTCACATCTGTCAGTGCGGGATAGGATTTGATGCTAAAGAGCGCACCATATTTAACGGCACCTGTTGTGGCACATGTAATCGTTGCCACATCTCCATCGAACGTCGCGCGGCAATCACTGATCGTATGAGACAGGGGCAGGGGGCTTTGGCCAAATGCGATAGGGGAAAAGCTGCCCGCGTTAAGAGTATTCAGATACCCCAGCCATTCACCGCCGGTTTTTGTCAGACGGACTGGGTTTGCCGAAGACAGGGCCACCGCAAAGAAGCCCATAACCTCATTGAGCTCTTGGACACGGGCCGCGCGGTCTTTGACCCAAGCTTTGCGTGCGAGCGCCCGTAGAAACGGGATGCGTGCTGCGAGATTGGGGCGGCGAATGACGCTGAGATACATCTGCCGCTTAGACGGGCGCAGGCTTTTGATATGAGCAGCCCAGCGGGCATCAACATGGGATGCGAAGGTATCGCCTTCAACGGGCTTGAGATCCAAATCCTGAGGAACCGAGACCCGATGGATGTAGAAACCAAACGTATTCCCGGTTTGGGCTACGATCGCTGCCACCGCACGCTTCAGCGCATCAAGACGGTCGTCCTCGGTGGTCATGGGGTTGAGGCCGTCAAGGCGGAGTGTCGCGAGTAGATCACCTTCGCGCAGAACCATCACATCGTCCGTCGCCAGAGCGAAGTAAGGCTGGTGCTCTGCAAGGTAGCTTTCGCGGGTAAAGCCTGTTCCACCCGCTTCATGCACAGCCGGTCCGATGCCGCTCAGAGTTCCACCATCAAGCGCCAAAGCTGTCACCTCTGTTATGCGCGCGGTTTTTGGTCGGGCGCACTGTGCCGAAGGAGATACGCAGCACTTCGAAGAAGTGAGGCTCTTTGTCGGCGACGAACCAAAGGACCGGATAGGCAATGATCCCGATCAGGAAAAAGATCAGAGATTTCGTCCAGATAAACGGCAAAACGACCCCCATGGCCAAGACCACCAGATATCCGACTGGGAGACCGAGATACTTGGGTGGCCGCGCGAGGCCGAGGAAAAGGGGGGAACGTTCTGCCATCTGCTCTGCCTGCTCTTAGGTGAAGCCGTCGACGATTGTGCCCGCCGAAAAAATCAACACGATCCCGATGATCACAGAAGCGAACCATCCCCAGTTCAGCCGCCCCATCATGCACATGAAGCCCGTGCCAATGACTGCTAGTGTGGCCACGGCAATGCCAATTGGTCCCGTGAGTGCGGCTTCGACCGTTTCAAGCATTGTTTGAATGGGCGACAAGTCTTGCGCGAAGGCAGGGGAGGCAACAAGCGCCAGGGTTGCGGCCATGAGTGGCAAGTATCGTGAGTGGTGTCTTGGCATGAAAATGTCCTTGATCAGTTCAGGTCGATAATGACGGGCGCGCGTGTCGGAGCCGTATTGGCGACGCGGATCGGCGCAGGCTGTGAAGCTCCATCCGACAGCCGTTCGCGAATGTCGTGGATGCGCGCGATGTAGGCGCGTGTTTCTGAAAATGGCGGCACACCCGCATATTGCTCAACGCGATGCGGACCAGCGTTGTAGGCGGCTAAGGCAAGATCGACGCTTCGAAATTCTGCAAGTTGTGCGAGCAGATAGCGGGCTGCGCCATCTAG
>CAYZKE010000279.1:0-441 GCA_964478505.1 uncultured Loktanella sp. | reverse complement strand
ATGTTGCGTGGATCCACCCCAAGCTCGTGTGCCGTGGCGGGCATCAATTGCCCTAAGCCATAGGCGCCCTTTGGGCTGACGGCGGTTGGATTGTAGCTGCTCTCCGCTTCAATCATCGCCTGAAACAGAATGTGCCAGTCTCGCGTCGAAAGGGCTGTTCGCGCGATGGCCCTGTTGTTTTGGTGACGGCTGGCCGTCTGACGAATAAGTGCAAGAACTTGGCTTGTGGCACTCGCGGCAGGCGCAATCGGTGCAACGGCAACAGGTTGTGCCTCAACAGTATCTTCTGAAGTGGCCCAGCTTGGCCGTATCCCGTGAAACGTCCAGCCTGACGCCGTGGCGGACCCGTCAGCGCGAAAGGCTAGGACGTCAGCCGTTGCCCTCGAGGGTAATGCCGTAGTCAGCATCAAAGCGCAGATCGCGCCCGTCGCCAAACTCAAG
>CAYZKE010000278.1:0-5112 GCA_964478505.1 uncultured Loktanella sp. | reverse complement strand
AATGCATGGGTAATCTTTGCCGCATCGTGCAGATCTTGAGCGGTGCTGTCACGATAAGTGTTAGTTGCAAGGTCCACGACATGCACCGCAGCACCCGCTGTGCCAAAATGCACGTTTGTGCCGGTCAGGTGAAGATCATAGCGGGGGTCACGCCCGTGCAGCGTGATGTTACGCGCGGCTTTGGCCAACATATCCTCGACCAAAGCGCGGGGAAAACGGATGCGCCCGTCATCGCCAAGGATCGCGCCTGCTTTCGTCAGGATTTCAACGCCCGAAGGTGGGGCCTGTGACAGGCCGATTTGCTCCAAAGCATCGAGCGCCGCGTGGTGGATGCGAAGAACCTCTGCATCGGTCAGCGGCTTATACTGCCCACCCGGCAGGCCCGCGCGGACAGGGCGCATATTTTCGGCCAAGGGTGCGCTACGTAGCGCAACACGTGCGGCACGTCCCCCACTGCGTCCTTTTCTTTTCTCTGTGTCCAACATGCGCGCGCCTCCCTGGAACTGGATTGAGTATTCTCCCAGTTCGCAAATCGCGCAATCTGCCTATCCGGTTATTATTGATCGGATTTACCGATTAGTGCAGGATCGCAGAGATGCAGATAGAATTGATCGATACCTTCCTGGATCTTTGCGAGACAAAGAGCTTCAACCGCACCGCCGAGCGTCTGGGTGTGACGCAATCAACCGTTTCAGGGCGGGTGCGGTCGCTTGAGTCCGCCGTGGGGGTGAAGCTGTTTCAGCGTTCGCGGTCAGGGACAGCTTTGACAACGCAAGGTTTGCGATTTGAACCGCACGCCCGCAGTCTGCGGCATGATTGGGTGACAGCAAAGAATGCCGCGCAAGATACTGCGCTTGCAGGTGTGACGGTGCGGATCGGCCTACAACATGATCTGGTCGGGATCGAGATCAAAAGGCTGATTGGACGCCTGCGGGACCTTCTGCCAAATACAGCCTTTTTGTTGGAAGCGGATTATTCAACTCAAATGTGTTCTGATTTGATTATCGGTAAGCAAGATATGGCAATTTTATATTCGCCACAGATCCAGCCCGATCTTTATTTCGAAACACTGGGTGAGGTGCGCTATGTGATGGTGTCGACGGAAGCAGACACTTTGGCCGCTATCAGCAAAGAAAACTACATCCTTGCCAACTATGCAGCGACCTTTGCAAATGCGCATGCGGCACTTTTACCTGATCTTATGCATGTGTCGCTTTCGATCGGCCAGAACGCTGCGATGGTCGATCTTTTGACGTCGCTTTCGGGAACGGCCTATGTTTTGGAACACTCGGCCAAGGCTTTGGTGGCCTCAGGCAGCTGTCAGAGGGTGAAGGATGCGCCAACCATAGATCAGTCGGTATTTGTCGGGGTGAATGTGCGGAACAGACACCGTGCTGCGTATCGGAAAATAATAAGGGCACTGCACGAACAGTATCCGTCACAGCAAACGCATGATCGGCTACGCCTTCAAAGACCTGCCACAAACGAAAAAAACGTCCGCTAAGCGCCAAATTCCGGAAACGTAAGTTTCTGTTTGCAGGAGGGCGCAATGACCTTGACCGAACCATCAGAGCGCGAACGAACGGCCAAGCCTTCCCAAAGATAGATTAGGCGCAATAAGGTTGCTCTGACGGGTTTTGTCTCTTCCACCAGTCGCAGCGTGATGTTTGCAAGCTGGCAGCAGAGTGTCTGATCACATTTATTTTGCTTGGGTCCTTTTCGCGGCGCGCTATATCCATCGATTAGAATAGAAAAGATTTGATGTCCCTTCACCGCGATAGGAACTTAGATGAATGTGATGAAACAGCTCATTTTGGGCATTGTGGCCATTGCAGCGGCGGTTGCTGTCTGGATCGCGTTTGTCCCCTCGGCAGTGCCATTTCTCGAGCGCGCGGGGGTTTATGACCTTATCGGTATCGAACCACCCGTCGTGGGCGAAGAAAGCGGCGGTAGGCGCGGCTTTGGTGGCGGGCCTTCCATGGTTGTCGTTACGGAGGTTGAAGCAGGACGTGCCAACGCGCGGGTATCAGCCATCGGCGACGGGCGTGCCTTGCGATCTGTGACAGTTCGGTCAGAGACCACCGGCATGATCCGCGATCTTCCGGTTGCCCCAGGAAGCTATGTCGAGGCGGGCACACTGGTTGCGCAGATCGACGATGAAGGTGAACGGATTGCGCTGGAACGCGCGCGTCTGGTGGTTGCGGACGCGACGGGCGATGTCGAACGCCTGCGTCAGCTTGGCACCTCGGGAACGGTCGCAGGGGCGAGTATTCGTGAAGCAGAACTTGCCCTGCGCACGGCGCAGCTTGAGGTCGAGCAGGCAGAATTTGACCTGAAACAGCGCCGGATCACCGCGCCGATTTCTGGCTGGGTCGGACTTTTGGAAGCCGAGCAAGGCGAACGGGTCAGCGCGCAAGACGTCATTGCTGTCATCACCGACCGATCAAGCATTCAAATCGAGTTCCGTGTGCCAGAGCGTTTTATCAACGAATTGTCGATCGGCATGCCCATGGAAGTGACCGCCCTCGCCCGTCCGGATCAGCCTCTTGAAGGGGAAATCGTCGCACTCGATAACGTGGTCGACCGCGCAAGCAGGACCTTGCGGGTGCAGGGCCACCTGGAAAATCAGGATGACAGCCTGCGCGTCGGTCAGGCGTTTTCCGTTGCATTGTCCTTTCCGGGCGAGACCCTTCCGGCGGTCGATCCCCTGGCGATCCAGTGGACTGGCGAAGGCTCGTTCGTTTGGGTGGCGCGGGACGGCGAAGCCGTACGGGTGCCTGTCATCATTCGGCAGCGCAATAGCGATAGTGTGCTGGTCGAAGGGGCGTTGAGCCCCGGTGATCTGGTCATCACCGAGGGCGTGCAGACCCTGCGCCCCGGTGCCGCGGTCGAAATCGTGACCGGTGCTGCGATGCAGGCTGCACCCGCTTCAGCGACCGCGCCACAGCGCAACCTTTAAGCATCAAGACCAGGAGACTGCGATGAAACAGGCCAACGCCGAACAAGCTGGAAACTCTGGCACCGCGCTTTTCGTCCGCCGTCCCATCCTTGCCTTCGTGCTGAGCGCCTTGATCGTTATCGCGGGGCTGGCGAGCCTGATCGGCGTCGAGGTTCGTGAGCTGCCCAATGTGGACCGGCCTGTCATTTCGGTCACAACAGACTTCCCCGGCGCGTCACCTGAAACAGTCGATCAGGAGGTAACGGGGCGGATCGAGGGCGCGGTCGGGCGCGTGGCTGGCGTGCAGTCGATTTCGTCGAACTCACGGTTTGGGCGCAGCCGCGTCACGCTGGAATTTGCCGAAAGTGCCGATATCGATGTAGCGGCCACTGATACGCGGGATGCCGTGGCGCGCATCGCCAACAGCCTGCCCGATGACGCCGACGCCCCGCGCATCGTCAAGGCTGACGCCGATGCGCAACCTGTCGTGCGGATCGCCGTCACCTCGGCCACACGCAGCGCGCAAGAACTGACCAGGATCGTGGATGATGAGATATCGGACAGGCTGATCTCGATCGATGGCGTGGCGGATCTTCAGATTTACGGGGACCGGACGCCAATCTTCCGGGTCGATATCGACCTTTTGGAACTGGCGAGCCGCGGTTTGACGCTGGCTGACCTGCGCAACACACTGGCCGATGTGGCCTATGATGCGCCTGCCGGTGATCTGACCGGTGACCGGCAATCGATCAACGTGCGCACGACCGCTGTGGCCCACGTGACCCTTGGACCCGCGCCAAACGAGACAATCCTGCGCGCGAATGGCGAGACCGGACTTGGCGTTGGTGTCGTGCGCCAAGCGACCAGCAACACTTTGGCGATTTCTGCGGGGGTGCGTGCGGCGGTGGAAGAGTTGCGGACAACGCTGCCCGCGGACGTGAACATCTTTGTGACCTCTGATGATGCCGTGTTCATCAGCGGCTCGATCGAGGAGGTTCTCAAGACCCTTTTGATGGCGGTCGCAATTGTCGTTGTGGTGATCTTTGTTTTCCTGCGGGATTTCCGGGCAACGATGATCCCGGTTCTGACCATTCCGGTCGCTCTCATCGGGACGCTTGCCGCGATCTATCTCGTTGGGTTCTCGGTCAATATCCTGACGCTTCTGGCGCTTGTCCTTGCGACAGGCATGGTGGTCGATGACGCGATTGTCGTGCTTGAAAACATCGTCCGGCGGCGCGGGCAAGGGATGGGGCCGCGCGCAGCGGCGGTGCTGGGAACCCAAGAGGTCTTCTTCGCGGTCGTTACGACAACAGCGACACTTGCGGCTGTCTTTATTCCGCTATCGTTCTTGCCCGGGCAAGCGGGCGGCCTGTTCCGCGAGTTTGGCTTTACTTTGGCCTTTGCGATCGGGCTATCGTCGGTTGTTGCGCTGTCACTTTGCCCCGTTTTGGCAAGCCGTCTGTTGAAGGATGATGCAAGCACAACCGGCAGCGGTGGTTTCTTTGGCTGGCTGGGTGACAAGCTAGGCGCCTTCTATGCCATCACCCTCCGCAGCGCGCTACGCTATCCCTTTGTCGTTGTCCTGGTCGCCGGTCTCTTTGCTGCGACGGCTGCAATGATGTCCACCGGCATCCGGCAAGAACTGACCCCACCCGAAGATCGGGCTGTGGCGCTTCTAAGTGTATCAGCACCACAGGGGGTCTCGCTCGACTATACGGCGTCGAAGATGCGCGAGATCGAAGCGCTCATGCAGCCCTTGCGTGACAGTGGCGAGATCGTAAACCTGTTCTCAATCAGTGGAACAGGGTCCAAATCACGTGGTTTTATGGTGATGACGCTTGCCCCGTGGGATGAACGCGAACGTAGCCAGCAAGAGATTGTGGGCCAAATTAACGGCGCGCTGCGCGGTGTCGTCGGGGTGCGGGCATTTGCCATCCAGCCGAATTCATTGGGTATTCGCGGGGCGGGTCGGGGCCTGACCTTTGCCATTACCGGAAATGACTATGAACAACTTGAAGCGGTGGCCGCGCAAATGGTCGCGCAAATGCAGCAAAACCCGGACTTCGGGCAGGTCCGATTGGAGTACGAAACGACCCAGCCCCAACTTTTCATCGAGATCGACCGCACGCGGGCCTCGGATCTCGGGATCAAGATCACGGGCCTTGGCGACGCCC
>CAYZKE010000277.1:0-5112 GCA_964478505.1 uncultured Loktanella sp. | reverse complement strand
TCATCTATGTACCCCGCGCACCCGAAAGGTTTGATGCAGTCGCGGAAAAACTGCGGGCCGCCGGGCTGTCGGTATGCCGGCGCAGCGCAGTGCTTGACGCGGACTTGGCGCCGGTCAGCACCTTTGACGGCCACGACGTTTTGCTCGGTGATAGTCTTGGCGAGATGTTCTTTTACCTTGCGCTCGCAGACCGCGTGATTGTCGGCGGCGGCTTCACACCGCGCGGGGCGCACAATATCATCGAGCCGCTCTTGCTGAGAAAACCCGTCCTGACCGGCCCTTGGGTTTGGCCAATCGAGTTTCCCTTCACCGAAGCCAAGGCTGCGGGGGTCGCAGTAAGCGTTCCCGATCAGGATGCTCTTCTGGCTGCGCTAGGTGAACCGCTCCGGGATCAATCGGTACAGATTGACGCCTTCCTTGCCCAGCATATCGGGGCCAGTGCCCGCACTTTAGATGAAATCGATGCTGTGATTGGCCGGGCGTAAGACGCATTCTGATGCAATCCCGGGCTGGCACCGAGGGGTGGAACGGCCAGTTTGACAGCAGGTCTCGACGACCACAGCGGCCAATTGTGACGTATTTGATTTTTTACAGGCAAAAACGGTCTTGCCGCGCTCAACAAGATGTCCTTTAGCGCCCAAGAATGCTGCGTTAGCGATAACATGAAGTGCCATGGACGGGGGGCGGGCTGCACCATTTCAGCCATCATCGTCACCTTTGGCAGCCGTTAGATCGAATGCGCGTAAACCGTTGTTAACCAGTCCATTTTGTCGCACGCCAACTCTGTGCTTCCGAAAACTCAAGCCAAGCCTGCGCGAGATCGCAGCCGCGTTTTTCCCTGTGAAAAATCAAATAATGCGATCCCACCAGTGGTTTTGAACGACCCTACCCAGAGAGAATCCCCCGCTAACATCGGCTCAAAAAAAATAACAAAGAAACACGATTTGGACACAAATTGATCCAAATCAGCTGTTTGTTTCTGTGACAGATGAAGGACACGAGAAGGGTGCGCCCATCCATAACAGTGGCTTTGGCTTTTGAACGGTCTGAGCCGGGGCAAGAGATTTAAAGAGGAGAAACAGCATTGGCTTACGATCTCAAGAACCAACTTAAGACCTCGGCGGCGGCTGTCGCTTTGGTATCGGGACTTATGTTCCCAGTCGCAGCTGCGGCAGACCAGATTAGCCTGAAGTCAACGGACGGTACGATCGATCTCGTCGGCGACTTCGTTGAATTTGCGAATGACACGTACATCATCCGGACGTCACTCGGTGATCTGCGGATTTCAGCAAGAAGTGTGATTTGTGAAGGCGCCGCCTGCCCGTCATTTGACGATGTGACTGCAGATGTCGCCATCGTCGGCGCAGACTCTGTCGGCCTTGGTATGATGCCACTTTTGATGACCGGTTTTGCGGCATCCCTGGATGCAGAAGCCGAGATTTCCAACCCAGAGGCAGGTCAGTCGCTGGCATCCTTGATTGATGACGGCGGTTTCGGCGAGGAAATCGGCACATTCCTCGTCTCATCCACAAGCGATAACAACGCATTTGAATCGCTGCTTGATGGCAGTGCGATGATCGGCATGTCTTCTCGCCGGATTACACAGGACGAAGCGCGCGCGCTGCGTGCTGACGGTGCCGGCAGCATGGTGAGCCCTGAGCAAGAGCGTATCATTGCTGTGGACAGCATGGTTGTTGCGACACACGCATCAAACCCGGTTCAGACGCTGACACAAGCGCAGCTTCAGGGCATCTTCTCGGGTCAGATTACCAACTGGTCCCAAGTTGGCGGTCCAAACAAGCGCATCACAGTCATCGCCCAAGATGATGACTCCGCCGGCCATGACTACTTCATGTCATACCTGTTCGGCGAAGAGCGTCCAAACTTCCGGCCGCAGGCGATTTCGCCTGACGACCAGACCGTTTCGAACGTTCTGTTCCACGACACAAACGCCATCGGATATCTTGGCTATGCATTCCAGCGTGGCGCAAAGCCGGTAACCCTGGTCAACGAGTGCGGCATTGCAAACACACCCGATGCGTTCTCTGCCAAGACGGAAGAATATGAGCTTGGCCGCCGTATGTACCTGTACAACCGTGCGGACAACGTGGATGCGAAAGCCCAACAGTTCCTAGACTATGCGATCTCGAGCGAGGCTGACAGTGTTATCGGTAAATCAGGCTTTATTGATCTCGGCATCCTGCGCCGCAGCCAAGACGACGGCGATGCACGCCGCGCGTCGCTGACCACTGAAGCTGCTCGCTATGACATTGGCTTTGACGGCGAACTGATTGGTGACATGCTGGCGCAAATGGATCAGTATGACCGCCTCTCAACCACATTCCGCTTCCGCACAGGTTCATCCCGTATCGATGAACGCGGCCGGTTGGATATGGAGCGTCTGATCGCTTATCTTGAGGATGCACCTCAGGGCACCGAACTGACATTTGTTGGCTTCACCGATGATGTTGGTGCCTTCGAAGGCAACCGCCAACTTGCGGTGCAGCGCGCTGAAGCGGTGCTGGAGGAGGTTCGCGCCGTTGCTGATGACCGCCTGAACAACGTCACGATGAAAACCCTTGGCTATGGTGAAATTGCACCATCAGCTTGTAACGTGAGCGAGCGTGGCCGCGCCATCAACCGTCGCGTTGAAGTGTGGGTTTCCAAGACACAAGAGAGCTAAAACCTACGCAGCGATACGTGCACACTCTGCTCGTATCGCCGCAGCGGCAAACAAGAAACGGGCCCCTCGGGGCCCGTTTTTTTGCCGATAGCCCATTCAATGCAATTATGAATAAGTTAAGCGTGTCGCTCTAAAGGACGCGCCAGAGCTCAAACAAACTAAGCAGGAATAACGACCTTCAGGTCATCCTCAGGGGCGTCCAGCGGTAGGTGATTGTCCTCAAGAACCAGCAAGTTTTCGATGCCGATCACATCGCTTTTGGTCTTGTAGCCAATGACATCTTCCACATTCATATCAAGGTGCCGTGCCATCAGCATCGTCTCTTCGGACGAGAAGTTGGTAAGGCCGCGCGCAACCTCGGCCCCGTCTTCGTCATAAACGTGCAGCACATCGCCTTTGGTGAAATCGCCTTGGATCGAGAGAATATCATTCCGCCCGATCCCGCAGTTCCCTGCAACCACAGCCGCAGCAACCGCATTAGGCACCACCAAAGTTCCCGAGACCTGCAATCTATTGCTGAGCCAAACCATGAGCGGCGACGCTGTCTTGCCCGTGACAAGGCAACGGGTAAAGCGGCGCTCGTTTTGAAGGACCGAAGAAATAGGCCGCTCGATAATGCCCTCGGCGATAATCGTTTCGACGCCCGCGTTCTGCGCCATGTTCGCCGCTTGCATTTTGGTCAACATACCGCCGCTGCCAAGCGCACTAATCGCGGTGGTCGACTCCAGATGTTCGCTGACGTCATTAATTTCTGCGATGAACTTGGCGTTTGGTTCGGACGGATCACGATCATACAGGCCCTCGACACTGGTCAGAATGACCAGGAGATCTGCATCCACCATCTGCGCCACTTTGGCGGAAAGGCGGTCATTGTCGCCCACGCGCAGGTCGCGGGTTGCGACGGAATCGTTCTCGTTGATGATTGGCAAAATGTCGTTTTCGAACAATCGCAGCATCGTGTTTTTGATGTTCAAAAACCGGCGTCTGTCTTCCATATCATCGACCGTCACAAGCATCTGGGCGACGTCCATATTATGCTCAGAAGCGATCTGGCGATAGGCGTTCATCAAGAGTGGCTGACCACATGCAGCAGCCGCCTGCTTGTCCAGAATGCCCGCTTCTTCGGGGCGCTTTCCGACCATATTCAGACCCAACGCAACCGACCCTGAAGAGGTCAGAATGACGTCATGTCCGTCTTTTTTCAGTTGTGCCAAATCGCTCAGCAGACCGTTGATAAAGGCGTAACGCAGGGTCAGGTTTTCATCATTCGCGAGCAGACTTGATCCGATTTTAACGACGATCTTTTTCTTCTTGGGCATAGATGCCTCCGGTAATCTATTGTTTTTAATGAATGAAATGCTATCGGTTTGCGTCACGCGACGCAGCCCTGTAGCACTGCCCATTCAATGATTCGCCGACGTATAACATGTACTGCGCCCCTGAACGCAAACAGGTCGCCACGAAGAGCCGCCGATTGGCAGGCCCTTTCCGGTCCGGTCATTGACAAGAAACAGACCGGCTGATGCGCGATGCGATGCTGCACCGCAGCAACCAGATGGCGCGTCCCGTCAGCTCGGAAGAAGGAGACGAAAATGAACATACTTTTGATTGGCTGCGGAAAGATGGGCGGCGCGATGCTGCGGCAGTGGGCACACCACGGCGGGAACAGTTTTACGGTCGCCGATCCTGCGGCAAGTAACCTTCCCGACGGTGTGGCCCATGTGTCAAAAGCGACAGATTTGCCTGCAAAGGAATTCGACGTGGTTTTGATCGCAATCAAGCCGCAGATGATTGCAGATGTGCTGCCTGCCTACACACATGCGCTCAAAGACGGCGGCATCTTTGTCTCGATCGCGGCGGGCACCAGTGTAGCGTCTCTGGAAAAGGTCGTGGGTGACGCGGCGATTGCGCGGGTCATGCCGAATATGGCCGCACTTGTCGGCATGGGCGTATCGGGCCTTTACGCTAACGACCGCTGCACGCCACAGCAGACACGCGATATCGTGGCACTTATTGACCAGACCGGCACCTGCATTGCAGTCGAAAGCGAAGACGAGATCGACCGCCTGACCGCTGTCAGCGGCAGCGGGCCGGGCTATGTCTTCGAGATATTGCGCAACTATGTCGCCGCAGCCGAGGCGCTTGGCTTTGATCATGAGACAGCGCGCACGCTGGTATTTGATACCGTCACCGGTACGGTCGAAGCGGCACGCCAGTCTGACCAGAGCCTTGAGGAATTGCGCAATTCCGTGACCAGCAAGAACGGGACAACGCAGGCCGGTTTGGGCGCGTTGATGCACGACGGAGCGCTGGAGGCCGTGCTCCATGACACTTTGCAAGCGGCCTACGCCCGCGCAGAGGAATTGAGATAGGACGGAAAGGGAACACAATGAACGATATGAGCACCGAACCGAAAAGCTCCGACATCG
>CAYZKE010000276.1:0-5124 GCA_964478505.1 uncultured Loktanella sp. | reverse complement strand
GTGCCGAGGCTGCGATGGCCGGTGGTGCCAGAAATGTGTCGATTGTTACTCTGGCAAGAGTGGTCAAAGACGCTTAGATCAGTGCTAACGCGATGCAAGGATCATTCTTATGGCAACTGTCGAGATTTACACCAAACCAACCTGCGGGTTTTGTCATATGGCCAAACGCCTGCTGTCTTCCAAAGGGATCAGTTTTGCCGAAGTGAGTATATCTGCGCAGCCAGAGCGCCGTGCAGAAATGATTCAGCGCGCGAATGGCGGCAGCACAGTGCCGCAGATATTTATCGACGGCACCCATGTGGGCGGTTGTGACGATCTTTTCGCACTTGAGCGCGGCGGCAAATTGGACGCGCTGCTCGCTGCATGAAGGCGGCCCTCCTACAACTTAATGTCAGCGATGATCCCGTCACCAATCTGGCGCGGACCGCTGACATGGTCGCACAAGCGGCTGGGCAGGGCGCAGGTTTTGTCCTGACGCCGGAAGTCACCAACTGTGTCTCACAAGATCGCGCGCATCAAAAGCGCGTGTTGCAGCGCGAGGCCGACGATATCACCCTTGCCGGACTCCGCGAGGCGGCGATCCGCAATGGTGTCTGGCTCTCGGTTGGCTCTTTGGCACTGAAAACCGACGACCCTGACGGGCGTTTCGCCAACCGTTCTTTCCTGATTGATCCTGCGGGGCAAATCGTTGCGCGCTATGACAAGATCCATATGTTTGATGTGACTGTGTCAGAGACAGAAACCTACCGCGAATCCGCCGGGTATCGGCCGGGCACCCATGCAGTTGTCGCGGATACGCCTTTTGCAAAGATCGGGCTGAGCATCTGCTACGACATCCGTTTCGCCTATCTTTACCGTGCGCTTGCCCAAGCAGGTGCGCAGGTTTTGCTGGTGCCGTCCGCATTCTCCCCCGTAACAGGGGCCGCACATTGGGAACCCTTGCTGCGCGCCCGCGCCATTGAGACGGGGTGCTATGTCTTGGCCGCCGCCCAGACCGGTCGGCATGCGGCCCAAGCCGGCAGGCCGCGCCAAACATATGGGCACACGATGGCAATTTCGCCTTGGGGCGAGGTGCTGGCGGATTTAGGGACCGAACCGGGGTTTGCCTTGGTTGATCTTGACCCTGCGGAAGTGGCACAAAGCCGCAAACGGATTGCGGCCCTCAGCCATGATCGTCCTTTTGAAGGTCCCTGATGTCAGATACCGCACATAACCTTGCCGTGTCCCTGTTCAGCGAAATTCTCGCTGTGGATCAATTGGCGCGGGCGAATGTGGCGCGGGTCTTGCCCAAAGGGATGGAGCTTTCACATTTTTCGGTTCTGAACCATCTGGCGAATGCGGGTGTTGAACGGACGCCTGCGCAACTGGCCAAGACGTTTCACCTGACCCGCGGGGCGATGACAAACACCCTTCAAAAACTCGAATGGGCGGGGTGGGTGCATGTGCGCCCCGATTGGGATGATGCACGGCGCAAGATGGTGGCGATCAGCCCTTCGGGTCAGGCCGCCCGCGACGCGGCACTGGCCGCCATCGCGCCTGTGATTGCCGATGTCGTGACCAAGGTGGGTGAGGACAAAGCCAAAGCCGTTTTGCCCGTGCTGCGGGAAATGCGATTGAAGCTGGGGCAGATCGACTAGGTGACTGCCCTTTCGCTGAAAAGTGGCGCACAATTGCTTCAATGCAGCGGGTTTTCTGACCCGCGTCAACTAGCCTGATCCTGCAATAGTGGCTCTGAGAAATCCCTTGAACGATGCATGGCCTTGTGGATTGCAATCTGATTAGATTGAAGCCTCCGAGATATCAATGTCCTGAAGGGCCAAACAGATGATCGTCCGAGACCAGCCCACCAAGTTACAACTATTCTTTGTCGTGCAGGGATCAATTGTGCCTAAGATTATTGGCAAGATCGTCGGCATCGGATTTTTGTCCATGGCCGTGCTTTTGGTGAACACGCATTTGGTTCCTCTCCCTCGCATCTCAATTGCTGCGATGGGCATTTTCGGTGTTGCGCTGTCTCTGTTTCTCGGGTTCAGAAATAATGCTGCCTATGACCGCTGGTGGGAGGCCCGAAAACTCTGGGGGGCGATGATCGCGGACATGCGCAATCTAGGAAGACATCTGAGCATTTTTGTCAGCAAGGAGACTGATCGTGCCCAGCTGCTGTGTTGCGCAGTTGCCGTCGCGCATCTTCACCGCAGTTTCTTGCGGGATGTCGATGTCAGCGGCGACATTATTGGCTGGGTTGGAGCAGAGAAAGCTGCGGCAATGCTTGCGCAGCAAAACCCGGCCGATGCCGCACTCAGGGACATCGCTGACCAGATTGGCAAGCTTTCTGGACAAGGTGAAATAAGCGGCTTCGGTCAACTCGCTATTTCGCAAACTTTATCGTCCATTGCGTCTTCACAGGCGGGATGTGAACGTATTCTCTCAACACCGGTGCCGTTTGTTTACTCGTTGCTGATCCGTCGAACGACATATCTATACTGCTTGTTGTTGCCTTTCGCACTTATCGACACCGCGGGATGGTTCGCCCCCGTTTTTGCCGCTGTCGTTGCTTATGTCTTTTTCGGTTTGCAAACCGTCACCAACGAACTGGAACAGCCATTTCGTAACATTGATAATGGATTGCCGCTTGACGCAATGTGCCGGACGATTGAGATTTCAGTGTGCGAAGCGCTTGGTCGGCCTGCTCCGATGGCGAAGGTTCCAGAAAACTTTGTCCTGACATGAGGCTCTTTCGGGTTTCAGGAACTTGCTCTGGTCTGTGCTGAACGGTCTTGTTTTGTGGTCAAAACCAGTCTGACGACAACACACGTTAGCGGACTTGCGAAAATTTGGTAAAGACGGCCCATGCCAGCAAGTCGCCCCGCTCCGCGCGAAGGTCATAGTTATCTGACGTTTCACACCTTGGATCAGACAGCAGGCTTTGTTGTGGCCGTCACATAGTTGAGTGATAGGTCACGGTCCGAGATGCACTACGTGAATTTGGCAAAATTGAACACCAAACCTTTGCGGTCCACCAGTGTCATACCGGCCTGTTCCAGAAAGCCGAACAGCTCATCCGGCGTGATGAATTTGTTCCATTCATGTGTGCCCATTGGCAGCCAGTGCATCACGTCTTTCGCACCGACAATCGCCATAGCAAAGGATTTTGGATTTTAGTTAATGGTTGAACAGATGTGAATGCCAGTGCGGGAACAGATATCTGTCTGAAATCCAGCCTGACAAATCCTTGGTGAATAGCAAATCTGGCCAATAAATGTGTTAACGTGCCACAGAATATATCTCGATGCTGCAGCCAAAGAAAGTATGGCATCAATCGCCATCCAGATTTCTCATTCGGCACTCTCGACTTGAGAAGATTTTCAGGTCATCAACGAAACGAAGTTCAGGTAGACACTGTTATCAATTCTTGGAGGACAAAGGATGGAGCGCGCGAACTTACCGTTCGGTGTTTTTTTGCGGTTGCCGCATCCACTTAAGTTTCGGGCTGTCGCATTCGCGATATTCGGATGCTTGCTTTTTCTTCATATGGTGGCTGAGGCAGTTCTATATTTCACTCCAGAATACTTGCTGGGGCCATCGAGAAGCAAAATAGCAACCATATATTTTAGCGTTGTCAATTTTGATACCGAGAAGAATTTGCCTACGTTTTTTAATTTTTCGCTTCTTGTTTTGTCGGCGGTTCTTCTGTTTTTAATAACAACGATCGTCTATCAGCGAAATGATCCGCTCAAAATACACTGGCTTATCCTTGCTATAACTTTTCTGGCTATGTCGTTTGATGAAGCGGCACAAATGCATGAAAAGTTGGGTAGTGCTGTTGAATCGGCACTTCCGACAGTCGGGTTTTTTTATTACTCATGGGTCATACCAGTCGGTATTTTCGCTTTTCTGTTTGGTTTAAGCTATATTTCCTTCCTGAGGCGCCTTCCTCTGGCAATTAGTAAAACAATTGTACTTGGTGGAGGTCTTTATATTCTTGGCGCACTTGGTATGGAGATTTTGGCTGGTAGCCTAGTGAGCGCGGATCGGTCCGCAGAGCTAAGTCTTGTTTGGCGTGTTGTAATGACGCTAGAGGAAACCTTTGAGATGAGTGGCATCATTTTTTTCATAAGTGCACTTATCGCTTATCTGCGTATCGAAGCCGATTTGCTGGAGAAACCACTGGTGGGTCACTAAAAGCACTGGGTCTGCCGAAGCCTCGTCACGTTGGCGTTCATTGCCGACCAAGGCTGACTATTGGGTTGTGTTCCAAGCACATTTGGAAAACTTTATACTTTCGTCTTTCTCAAATATTCATGGCTGACCAAAATGTCTGGAAAATTGCAGCGTTATGTCAACTCGACCCAGCTGTCAGATTGCTTTGTGGGCATGGTCACTTGCCTCTACACCGGCTTTGTTGCGGCCGTCACATAGTTGACTGACAGGTCACGGTCCGAGATGGACCATGTGAACTTGGCAAAATTGAACACGAAACCTTTGCGGTCGACCGGTGTCATGCCGGCCTTTTCCAGAAAGCCGAACAGCTCATCCGGCGTGATGAATTTGTTCCATTCATGCGTGCCCTTTGGCAGCCAGCGCATCACGTATTCGGCCCCGACAATCGCCATCATAAAGGATTTCGGGTTGCGGTTGATGGTCGAACAAATGTGAATGCCGCCCGGTTTCATCAATTGCTGGCACGCATCCAGATAGCCCTGTGGATCGGCCACATGTTCGACCACTTCCATATTCAGAACCGCATCGAATTGTTCGCCTGCTGCGGCCATCGCCTCGGCGGTGGTGTGGCGATAGTCGATCTCAAGGCCGGATTGCTCGGCATGGATTTGCGCCACGGGAATATTGCGTTCTGCGGCATCGGCCCCTACCACAGTCGCGCCCAAGCGCGCCATTGGCTCGCATAAAAGCCCGCCACCGCAGCCGATATCAAGGATTCGCAGGCCTTTGAATGGTTCGGGTTGGCTCAGGTCGCGCCCGAATTCGGCGGCAATTTGACGCGTGATATAGTCAAGCCGAACAGGGTTCATCATGTGCAGTGGCTTGAATTTGCCATTCAGATCCCACCATTCCGCGGCCATCGCCTCAAACTTGGCAATTTCACCGGGGTCTACTGTGTTCGTT
>CAYZKE010000275.1:3034-5130 GCA_964478505.1 uncultured Loktanella sp. | reverse complement strand
GGTGGTGTTGGTGGCGTAACTGCGTTCACACGCATTGACGGCAACACGTTGCAGAACGGCGCATCCAACGAGACACTTGTCTTTGAGGGCCTGTTCGGTGACGACACCATCATGAACTTCACCACAGCTGACATGCGGGAAGACGAGACTGTCGTAACCACTGAAAACACCGTTAGCACAAGTTTAACGACAGCTGGTGAAGACGAGATTGCGGAAGTTCCGGAAGTTCCGGCTGTTGCCGAAGTGTTCACACTTGAACTGTCTGACGCAGAAACCGGCGAAGCTGGCACAATCACCTTTGGTGGTGACAGCATCACCGTGGTTGAGACTGACACAGCGGCGACGCTTGTTGCGAAGTTCCTGGATGCAGGCTTTACTCCTGCAGGTTGGGCGACATCAGCAGGTCCGACAGCAAGCACTGTGACTTTCACGTCGACGGCACCAGGTGCTCTGGCAGACGTCTCTGTGTCTGACTTCGGATCGACAGGCACTGCAGGAGGTGTACTTGTCGGGACTGTGACCACCACGCAAGGTGCGAATTTGGTTCCTGCGATACCGGTTATCGCTCCGGTTGCAGAGGTCTTTGTTGCGACCTTCGGTAACTCGAGCAATGACACCACCTACGAGTTTGACGGCGAAAGCATTCCGGTGCTGGACGGTCAGACGGGTGTCAACATCGCTGCGGCGGCTGCAAACGGTCTGTATGACAACTGGACTGCTGCTGCTGGACCAGGCGCCAATCAGGTGACATTCACCGCGAAGGTGGCTGGAGACGTGGATAATGTGACAGGTGAAGACTTCACCGGTGCCAACGTTCGGGTCGTCACAGTGGAAGATACCTATAACGCAGGTCTCGACTTCCTCGACTACTCCGACTACCTCACCAGCCAGTATGATCGTTCCCTTGACGATCCGGAAAACAACGACTCGAACGTTCTGATCCCGGTCACATTGGACTACAACGAGGATACAACTCTGGGCGGTACCGGTGATGGTGCTGCGGATGAGGATGTTCAAGCCAACGAAGTTGTTGTTGTCCGCATGGACACTGACACGTCGGCAGGTGAAAACGAAACCTTCGGCAACCTGAGCGCAAGTGTTATTCAGAACCTCTTCAACGGCAACGTTGATGATGATGATGAATGGGGCGGCATGACGGAAGCAGGGTTCGATGTTGAGCTTTACAATAAGTCCGGTCTGAACCCCGAGCTGATTGGTAATGCGAAAGCAATCATCAAGGTCGAGAACGACAACAACCTGGGTGAGTACAAAGTCTTTGAACTCACATGGTCGGGCGATCAGGACTCTGACAGCGGTGCAACAGTAACCGCCAAAGAGATCGGTACGCAGGACTACGGCACATCGCTGACAGGTCTTGACGATATCAACCTTGTTGGTTCGAATGACTACGGTCTGCTGATTGCGAATGGCTTTGCCAGCGCCGACGCACCAGTCTAATCGGGTGTCCTAGGCGGCCCAGCGGGCCGCCTGATACAAAGAACATTGAAAGCCCCCGACATGTTCGGGGGCTTTCTTTTATACAGGTTTCGTTTTGCACTGACGCGCACAGTTCAGTATGCAGCGCGGGACGTTTCAAGATTTCAATGAGGGGCAAATCACATGGCCAAAGTGACGATCGACGGTAAGGAATATGATACTGACACGCTTTCTGATGAGGCAAAGAACAACATCCAGAACGTGCAGTTTTGCGAGCGGAAGATGAACGACCTGCGGCGCGAACTGGCAGTGGCCCAAACCGCGCGCAATGCTTACGCTCAGGCGCTCAAAAGCGCGTTGCCAAAAGACGCCTGACCCAAAAGGCGGCATCTGGCCTCTATGTCGCGGGTCGACATACGGTTTTTTCACCAAGTCATGGCAGGGTGGGGGTGCTCGTCAATTGCATCAACCCCCTGTCTGGTGTATGAATTTCCTAAAATAGCGGTGCTTGCTCGGGCAGGGAAAAGTACCGACCAGCGTTGAGCCGAAAGGACGTTTGCATATGCAAGACACGTCGCCCCTTAAAAAAGCATATGGACGGTTCAAGGCGATCATCTTCGCCACTGTAGTCTTCAGCTTTTTCTCGAACTTGCTGATGT
>CAYZKE010000275.1:1855-2837 GCA_964478505.1 uncultured Loktanella sp. | reverse complement strand
GGGATTCTGGAATTCATCCGATCCAAGATGCTGGTGCGTGCTGGGTTGCAGTTCGATGACATGCTGGCCAATCCGGCGTTCAACCGCGTGGTGCGAAAGCAGCTTTTGGCACCCAACTCTGGCGCGCATGCCACGTTGCAAGACGTTGATCGGGTGCGGGAATTTCTGACAGGGCAGGGCATCCTGGCGTTTTTCGACGCACCTTGGGTGCCTTTGTTCCTGGCGCTGTGTTTCATGTTCCATCCGTGGCTTGGCTATGTCGCGACAGGTGGTGCCGTCATCATCTTTACTCTGGCACTGATAAATGAATTCTCGACCCGCGGTCTTCTGCAGGAAGCAGGAAGCGCCAATCAGGGTGCAGCGCATTTCGTGAACACAACGGTGCAGAACGCCGAGGTGATCCGTGCTCTGGGGATGGAAAAGCCGCTCACCAAGCGGTGGCTCGATCAGCATGAACATGTGCTGGATGCGCAGGCCAAGGCCAGCGGTCGTGCTGGGGCCATCATGGCCTCGACCAAGTTTGTGCGGATGTCGTTGCAGATCGCTATCCTGGGGACAGGTGCGTATCTTGCGATACAGCAGCAGGTTTCACCGGGCATCATGATTGCGGCGTCTATCGTCATGGGCCGGGCTCTTGCACCTGTCGAACAGGCCGTGGGTCAATGGAAGCAGTTTGTCGGCGCGCGCCAAGCGCATAAACGGCTGACCGAGATATTTGAGACGCTTGGCAACGAAGAAGACCGCATGCAACTGCCGGCTCCCAAAGGGAATCTTGTTGTACAGAACCTGATTGCCACGGCGCCGGGTTCAAGAGCGCCAATTCTGAAGGGTATCTCCTTTGATATTTCGCAAGGTGAAGTTCTTGCCGTGATCGGGCCAAGCGGCTCTGGGAAATCAACCCTGGTACGCCATCTTGTTGGCGCGATGCAGGCCCAATCGGGGGCAGTGCGTCTGGAGGGGACAGAGCTGCATCATTGGCGTG
>CAYZKE010000275.1:1333-1845 GCA_964478505.1 uncultured Loktanella sp. | reverse complement strand
ATTGGGACAGTGATCAGCTTGGTCGTTATATGGGATACATGCCGCAAGACGTGAAACTGTTCCGCGGCTCGGTTGCTGAAAACATTTCACGGTTTATAGACGGTGCCAAGGACAGCGAAATCATTGCAGCCGCCACCCTGTCGGGCGCGCACGAGATGATCACCACATTGGCCGAAGGCTATGACACCGATGTTGGGGATGGCGGCAATGGCCTGTCCGGGGGGCAACGCCAACGCGTTGGTCTGGCGCGTGCAGTGTTCCGAGAGCCAAGCCTGATTGTGCTGGACGAGCCGAATTCAAACCTTGATGCGCATGGTGAACAGGCGTTGGCGAATTGCATCCAGGAGATGAAGAAGCGCGGCAAGACCATCGTGCTTGTCACACACAAAGCCAATCTTTTGGCGATGTCCGACAAGGCCCTGATGCTGGTCAACGGCCAGATCGAGAAGTTTGGCCCGACCCGCGAAATCTTTGCTCAGGCACAGCAACAGGCCCAGCAAGCGCAGAAGAAA
>CAYZKE010000275.1:599-1323 GCA_964478505.1 uncultured Loktanella sp. | reverse complement strand
TGAACATGTCGGACAAGCCACGGGCTTGATCCGATCTTAAATGCAAGACGACCCGCTCTTGAGGAGCCAAGACTCACATGGCTGAGAAACCAAGCCCGAAACCTGTCGCACTGGCAGGCTATTTTCTGATCTTCATGACCTTCGGTGTACTGGGAAGCTGGGCCGCCGTTGCCAAGCTCGACAGCGCGGTGGTTGCACCCGCGACGATCTCGCTCGAAGGTAACCGCCGGGTGGTGCAGCATTTCGAAGGTGGCATTGTCGAAGAAATCCTCGTGACCGAAGCGGATACGGTAGAGCAGGGGCAGGTTTTGCTGCGGCTTAATGCAGTCGAGGCGCGTTCGAACTTGGAAGTGTTTTCAACCCGTCTGGATGTCGCACGTCTGGTCGAGGCCCGGCTCTTGGCGGAACGCGCGCTTGATGACAGCGTAACCTTTCCGGAAGACGTGCAGTCCAAGACAACACCGGCTGTTGCAGCGGTTGTCGCAGACCAGCGGGATCTGTTTGAAGGTCGCCGTTCCATCCTGAAATCGCAGGAAGACATCCTGTCAGCCCGGGTGGAACAGATCAACGTTCAGATCGAAGGTCTGGAGTTGCAGAAATCCGCGTTTGAGCGACGGATTGCCAATTATACAGAGATGCTTGACCGGATGCGGGACGGCGAAAGCCGCGGCTTGATCCAGGGTAATGTGCTGAGCCAGCGCGAAGACGAACTGATCGAGATCGA
>CAYZKE010000275.1:0-444 GCA_964478505.1 uncultured Loktanella sp. | reverse complement strand
AATCCGCGCTGAAATCAGCGAACTGCAGGAGCGCAGCAAGGTGGCGCGAGACGTTCTGGATCGGACCGAAATCCGGTCCCCCGGTTCAGGCACGATCCAGAACCTCAAGGTGCACACGGTCGGCTCCGTGCTCCGTCCGGGTGAAGTGCTGATGGAACTGGTGCCGGAAGATGAAGAGTTGATCATCAACGCGCGCGTGTCCCCGATCGATAAGGACAATGTGGCCCCCGGCCTGTCCACCGAGGTGCGGTTCACAGCATTCAAGACCAAGCTTATCCCGATCATGCTGGGTTCTGTCGAGACAGTGTCGGGTGACGTTATCACACCAGATAATCCGAATGAGCCGCCTTACTTCTTGGCGCGTATTGTTGTGGATGAAAATGATATCCCGGCTGAGATTGTGGATCGTTTGACCGCAGGTATGCCTGCGGATGTGATTATCAC
>CAYZKE010000274.1:0-5186 GCA_964478505.1 uncultured Loktanella sp. | reverse complement strand
TTGCCATCTTTGCCTTCGACTGGGGTGGTGACGTTGTAGAATTTCGACATGGTGTTGTTCCTTCTGTTTCGATGGGGCCGAAAAGGACCAACGGGACAGGGGGCCATGCAGGTGCAAATGCGGAGGCTCCGCACCGTAGGGGTGGAAACCGTATTTGTGCTTGCCGACCCGCAGGGGAGGGGACATGGCCGCCGCGTTGGGCCAGACCCCATCAGTGAGAAACAGACAGGGGTAACACCTTGTGCACGAATTGTACTGCGGCTTTCGTCACCACCCAGAAGGCATTGATGACCAGCTGACCCGCATCAGCATTGGTGTTTGGCACACATTCCCCCGGAAGGCATTGTCGATCACAGGATGAACGCCTCGATCATTGCCACCACGGCGCGGCCCGGATCCTTGCAGACCAAAGCACGATCGACAGCGCAGAGATCACGCAAAGGACAGCGCCCATGGCCACAGGGGACAACCTGATGCTTGCCTCGCTCGCTCACCACCCATGACCCGGGGAGCGATCCTGCCCGAGCGATTCAGACCCGCAGGGCTGAAACCGCCAGCCTTTGTGACCATGTCCTGCGCGCAGGGCGGTTGGCTCGCAGAGACGGCCGCACCAGCTGCACGGCAGGGAACAATGGCGCCAGCGGGTTCAGGGCGCAGCCTCGGAAGCGCGGTCCCGAAGGGACGGGTAAACAGGGTATTGAATTCAGAGCGAAGAAATCTACGTAGTATCTTGGCGCTCGAAGTTTCAGCGTCGGCATCCAGTATCAAACATCAAAATGACATCTCAGTAGTAAATCAAGCATCGACACCACAGTAGATCCAAACAGCACACAAACGTATCACGCAGTTAGTCACTTTACAGAATTCAGCACCGTATCCCGCAATCTGTCACCTTAGAGAATTCAGCGCCATATCGCGAATTTAGCAAATCACACGTCGTCAAATCGTATCCTAAAAGTATCAGCAAATCAGTCTCAAGAAGTAGAAAACACATCGTACACGCAACTGTTTTAGATGCCGAAGACAGAAGCTGCGCGCGCCTCGTTTTAACAGATGAGGAAATACTGATGCCTGAACTTGTATTCTGGCTGACGGTGATTGGCTTGGCTTTTCAAATGGTCGCAATCATCATCGCGCAATATCTCTAAAAAACTGGGGGTGGCTGAGAAATTGGCCACTCCCGATCCAGTAGCGATCTACGCAGGCGTTGCTAGGCTATATGAAAATGGCACTTCTTGTTGTTACAAGAAGAAAAGCGGCCCCCGAAGGGGCCGCGATAGATCATCCGAGAAAGAGCCTCGCAACCGCGACGATTGCAAGGGTTGCACCGGATCCGACGATTAGGAGATACCAGCGGTTCTCAGTATTGAGCTTCATCGTCTCGGCGTGCAGCTTCGCAGTCATGGCATTCAGACTGGCAATTTCGGCTTCGACTTTGGCAAGTTCTACATCGGTCATATTTTGCTCACTCATGGTGATGATCCTTTCAATATAGGTGAAGAACCGCCAAAGATCAAAAGCTTCCGACCCCGGACGGTCGCAGGCATCTGGACACGCCAGGTCAGGGACGCCGTAGGCGCTTGCAAGGGCAGGGGACCTGCCCGCCGTCCTTGACCGGTGTGGGACAATGACAAGACCGTGCGTGGTGGGATGCGTGAGGCCCTGACGCGCGCGCAGCGCGGACAGGTTAACAGCCGAACTCCACCCGAGGGCCAAGAGGCCCGACGAAAAAGGGCCCCGCCGAAGCGGGGCCAGGTTTTCCGCACCACCGGAAGAACTTGGGAATGTGTGACGGGTTAGCGACGCCGTCTCAGTTTCAATATCACTGTGTTGATGTTGGTCCCGGCCTCGGCAAAGCTTTCGGCTGGAAGGTCAGAGAACATACCCCACCGCACCCCGCCATTGACCTTCTCTGCCCACCGGCGGAACTGGATGTGCGCTTTGGTCTCTGCCACCTGTGCTGACGCGGGCAGGATGGCAACGAGCTGACCTTCGAGGGCCAGAAAGTCGAAAGCGTGGCGAACGTGATCCATCCAGTGGGTGCCATAGAAGGGCGGGTTCATGACCACGGCATCGAACTGCCTATCTGGCGGCTGGTTCAGGAAATTGCCGGCCACCACCGCGCAGGCGGCGCTTTCCATGGCGCGCAGTTTGGCCAGACGGTCACCATGGATCTCCATCGCCGTCACATGGCAGCCTTTTGCGAGTAGTGGTCGGACAAGATGGCCCTCACCGGCGCTCGGCTCCAGAACGCGCATATCCTTGCGCCATGTGACAGCATCGAGCAGGGCATCAGCTGCCGCTTTGGGCGTATGATAGAACTGCAAGTCTTTGCTGGGCAGATTCGTGCGCTTGCGGAAGCTGGCGTCGTCCTCATTGCGTTCAGCGGCATCTGGCATGACCGCGCCATAATAGTCGGCCAAGATGCCATTGGCTTTCTCCACCAGATCATCACGGGTGAACCACAGATGGGCATTGCCGTTCTTGAAACCCCTGATCCGGAAATAGCTGCTCTCCGTCACCGATTGCTGCGGCCCATAGCCCGGTCGGCAAGCATCGATCTCCTGAACAAGCCCGCGACCGGCTGGCGTTCCGCCATTGAGCTTGGCGAAGACCCGCTCGACATCGATGATCGTTTCTTCGGCCCATGAGCGATTGAAGTTGCCGGAGTATTCGGAGAAGGCGCGGTCGATGATCATCCGCGATCCGAGCTTGAACGCATCATGGCTCTTGAAGCGGCGGTCCAGCCGCGCGAAGGCTACTGCCAGTCCGCGCGCGAAGATCAGATCGGCATTGCCAAGAAGGGTTTCGAAGGTGGCGCGCAGATTTGCAGCGGTCACCTCTGGCACATCGTCGCGCAAGCTGCGGTCAAAATCGCGGGCAGCTGTCGCATCCATGATCTCGCGGATGCCTGTCTCTTCGTAGAGGTAGGTCCAGACGGATGCGTCAAGCTGGCGGCGATAGGTCTCCACCGATTGGGCTGCATCGAAGCCGTCCGGGAAAAGAACGGAATAGTGTTTGCTCCCCGTACGGTCCAAACCCCAGTATTTGCGTCCACTGCTCGCCTTTTTCGCCAAGGCGGCGGCGTCTTTGGACAGGCCATAGGCCGCTTCCAGAGACGCTGCCGCCTCCGTGATCTTGGCAAGTGCCCCATCCCGCGCGGCGACGATGTCGTCAATGCGAGAGGGCAGGGCGGGCAGGGATGCCGCTGGCGCGGCATCCTCTCCGATGTGCATGGTCTGAATGTTCATCGCTTAACCTCCGGCGCCACGGCAAGTTCAATGAACGCAAACCCACCGCCGTTGCCTTCTGGATCACGCGACACGGCGACATTCAGCTCTTCGCCTGTTTCGGTTTCGACGGTGAAGATCGGCCATGGATCGCCACAGTCGTCGTCCTGCTCCGTGCGGAAGCCGGTGATCCGGCTTCCGATGAGTTGGGCATAATATGCCGTCATATCCATCAGGCGGCCCCTTCCCATGGGTGATAGGGGGCGGCTGCCGTCGCCAATCCGCTGTAGTTGGAAAAGGTGACAAAGGCTTCGCGCATCTCGGCCAGCGGGTGGGCGTCGAAGTCGTCCACGCGGGCGAAGTCGTCTTCGGCCAGATCGGGCAGATCATCGTGAATGGCTTCAGTCAGGGCTTGTGCAATCTCGCAAAAGTCCAGCCGCGCCCCATGCTGGGGAATACAGCCATGGGTTTCGTCGCGGTAGAAGAACGGCTTGCCTGTCTCGGCGTTGATCTGGCGGGAGATCCGCACGATTTCCGTGGCGCTATAGGCGTCATGAACGGCCAGCCATGTGCAGCCGTTGTCGCTGATATCTGATCCATAGATCGTCCAGAATTGGGCATCTCCTGCCGCGCATTGCACAATCTCGGTCCCATCGTCGTCGCATTGGCTTTTGTCGTCGCGGCATGGGGCGACATAGAAGGTTGAGAAATGGGCAATCTCTGCATCATCGCTCAGGCAGTTGAAACGGCGCGCAGGTCTGGGGGATTCAGACTGTTCGGCGGTCCACCCGTGCAAGCGGCGTTCAAGGTCTTCCCAGTTCGGCTGATCGCCATAGAACGGGATGATCTTTGCCAATGTCGGGTCGGCTTTGCATTTGCGCACGATCTTCTGGTCATGCTCAAGATAACAGGACATTCGCGGGCCGTTGTTCGGCCCCTTTCCATCGTCAAAGATGAACATCAGCCACTTTTCCAATCCTTCCGGGTTGTCTGTGGCTTCGGCTTCAAGTTGCTGCTCTGTCAGGCGCACGACTTCCAAACTGCCAAGGCCGATTTCCAGAAAATGGTTAGTGTTCGGCGATGTCACGATAGGTGAGGGCGCATAACCGAACGCAAAGGACGGAAAACGTTCGGCCATGAGTGTCGCGACGATCTGGGCGCGACGTTTCCCCTCAATCTCGGCCATGTGAATGCGCGGGTGATAGCTGGCGCAATAGAGCGTGTGCATGGTCATGCCGCAATCTCCTTCTCGATCAGGCTGGTTTCCCCGCCGCAGGCTTCGCAATCGGCATTGTCGAAGACGTTCACGATCTCCCACATCTGCAATTCGGCATCCCATGCGACGCTGGCATCGCGGCGCACATCGTCGCTGCCGCAGGTCGCGCAATGGATTGTGATATTCTTGTCGGCCATGTCTGGCACCTTTCGATTTTGGATTGTCTGAAAGGCTGGGGCGGCCTGACCACCCCAGCGCGGGGCATCACCACCAGCAGGAAAAGACGGGTGTTGCGTTGTCGTTCAGGGTCTCACGCGCCCAAGCACAAAACGCGCGGTCTTGCTCCTGATAGGCTTTCTCCTGTTCGTCCTGCATCTGGTGACCGTAGAAGAACCCGCCTGCACTCTCAGGCATGGCATCTTCATTCAGGCAGTGTTCCAGCCGGTCGATATCCTCTTTGGTCAATTCCAGACGCCCGCAGTTGAGGTCTGTGGCTGACAGCCCTGTGCGCTCTTCGAACGTCTCTTCCATGAATTGCTGCAATTTCGCGTGCTTGCGCCATTGGAACGCCAAGCTACCGCCTTCTTCGCCGGTGGCTGCGTCAACGCGGAAAGCGTATTGGTCCAAACCCATGTGATTTCTCCTTCTCGTGGTGCTGCCCGTTCCGGTCTGTTGCCGAAAATCGGGCGGGGGTTCTGGAAGGTCCCGCGTAGCGGGGTCCTCTCCTGAAACCCTGCCTC
>CAYZKE010000273.1:2939-5196 GCA_964478505.1 uncultured Loktanella sp. | reverse complement strand
GCATGGCCGGCATGGCCACCGTGTCCAGCCACCGCAGGCAGCCGAGCTTGGAGTCGGGTTCGCACAGCCGATTGAAGACCATGGCGCGCACCAACGCCTCGACATCCATCTTTCGCTTTCCCGAGCGCAGGGCGCGCGAGAGCGCTTTGTCGAACCCGAGATCCTTCCACAATTCGTGGAGCGCAAAGACATCGCCGAAGCTACGCGCCGGGTCATGCGTGAGCTCGCTGGCGGTGTTCTCAAGGCGGCCGACTGCGCGGTTGAGCCCGTTGATCAGCGGATCGAGCTTTCCGGGCGTGATCTTGTCGAGCCGCCCGAGGTTGGCAACAACCTTGATGCGAACCTTGCCTTCCTCGTCGCGGTGCCCCTCGACGAGCTGAAGATAGCTGCGGCCGCCTGATGTCGTGATGCGCGTATACATTGGACGAACGATACCGCTGTCACCGCCATGCCTTCAAGCGGAATCACGCCAAAACGTGTTACAACAAAGATCCGCCAGAAATCGCGCCCTCCAAGGCCGAGACTCCTTGTTTTATTGGCTGCTGCTCGGTGACCGAAGGCTCAAATCAAGCGTGAAGTGTCGAACTTCGGATGCCTGTTGCCAGCATGGCCCAATCCCATTTTGATTTTTGATCGCGTTCTTCGAGGCTGTCGGCGTAACCGCCCGGTTTTTACCGCGGCCCGTTTTTCTTGACGCGGGCGATGATGTCGGGATCGGCGACGAAGTCCTTGAGGAATGCGCGCCATGCATCGGATGAGCGACGTGCGCCTTGGAGCATGTCTTTCAGTTCACCGATACCATCGTCGGTGAGGGCGGTAAGACCCTCCTCGTTTCCAGTGTGGACGCTGATGATGGCACCATAGCTGAGGTTGTCGTCATTCTCGACGATGGCCTCCAGCATTTCGAGATCCTGGGTCCATCCCAACAAAGGTACGTAACCCACCACAGGAATTATCTACGTTTGTGTGCTTTCGTAATGTTCAGCGCGTAACTGCTTGATGCGATCAGTTGGGAAATATCGGTAGAATGCAGTGCGTCCGATTTTGAGCTGATCAATCACATCGCCGACGAATGGGTAATTTTCAGTGTCCTTGAGCATAGCCTCGGCGTGTTTGATGGTCTGCTCATTCATGGCCTTTGGGCGTCCGCCCCGTCGCCCACGTTTTGCAGCGGCTTTGAGACCGGCACGTGTGTTTTCGACGATGAGCTCACGCTGGAATTCATCGAAAGCGGCGGTCATGTGGAAGAACAGACGCCCCTCGGGTGTGCTGGTGTCGATATTTTGGGTAAGCACTTTGAGGGCAATCCCGCGTTCTGCGATATCAGTCGCTGTCTTGATGACCTGGGTCAGTGATCGGGCCAGACGAGAGAGCTTCCAAACGACCAGCGTGTCCCCGTCACGGAGATATTCCAGGGCCGCCTTCAGTTGTGGCCGATCCCGGTGAGAGCCTGAGGCTTTTTCGGTATAGATCTTCTCACAACCAGCTGCCCGCAACGCATCCATCTGCAAAGCAGGGTTCTGATCCATGGTTGAGACGCGGGCGTATCCGACAAGCATGATTTTTGTTCTTAAAACCTATTTTTTTTAAGTATAATAGAATACTGGTTTCAGAACAAGGAAAGCGAGTATAATTCGCTGGACCTTTGATGACTTACAGTCATGCCATGGGGGTATTCCCAAAACGAAGGTTTTGCGAACATCAGTTTCTTGGAGCGACCATGGCTAGAATGCGGATCCTTTCCACAAACGAACAAGGCGCGTTTGATAAACCGCCCTTGTTTGATCACAGGGAACGCAAGCAGTTTTTCAACTTGCCCAAAGGGCTGATGGATATCGTAGACGGCCTGCGCACGCCTGAGAGCCAGATCGGCTTCCTTCTGATGTGTGGGTATTTCAAAGCCACAAAGCGGTTTTATCAGCCTCAGGATTTTCGCGACCGCGACATTGCGGCAGCAATGCGCCAGTTGAATTTGCCAAACGGCGCATTTGATCCAGCCCAATATACAAAGACGACCCGCCTGCGTCACCAACGTCAAATTCTGGCTTTCCATGGGTTCAGACCCTTTGACGAAACGGCCAGCAATGCACTTGCCACCGAGATCGCGACGATGGCGCGGATGCATTTGAAGCCGCGTTTGATCTTTGACCGCTGTGTAGACTTTCTGGTCCAGAACCGCCTGCAGGTGCCGTCTTTTTATCGGCTGAATGATCTAATCCGCGCCGGTCTGCATAAACGCAAGGCAGAGCTGATTGCC
>CAYZKE010000273.1:1719-2929 GCA_964478505.1 uncultured Loktanella sp. | reverse complement strand
CTCCGTGGCACCGGGCGGAGGGGATGGAGGCGCTTCGGAGCCAGGGTGGCTGGGAGGGAGCGGCTGCGAAAGAAGAGCTGATTGCCTTGATGGACAGTCAGCTGCCTGCCGAGGCGCGGCACTTGTTGGATGATCTGTTCGCGCCACCAGATGATCAGAACCGATATCGCCTGACCCTGCTAAAGAAACTATCGCAATCGACCAGCCCTTCACGGATTAAGGAGGCCGTGACGGATTTCGAGGTCTTGTCAGAGTTGCATGATCGCCTGGTCGCTGTTCTTGCCAGACTTGATCTTGGCACAGCGGGCATCCGGTACTTTGCGGGCAGCGTCCTGCGGTCGGAAATCTTCCAGATGCAGCGCCGGGATCGCAATGACCGTCACATCCATGCAGCCGCCTTTGTGGCGCACCAGTTCCATCGAAGTCAGGACAACATGATCGATCTCTGGCTCAGTGTCATGGCATCCTTCAAGTCAGCGGCAGCACGGGAATATCAGGAAACACTGGTGCAGGAGCGGCAGGATCAGCAACGACAGATCGGTATTGTCATCGAGGGTCTGGAAACATCCGTCTTCGGGGTGCTGCGTGATATCCGCAGTGTCATGGCCGCCGCCAATCTGTCAGATGCGGAAAAGGTCACGGCGACACATGTCCTTCTCGATCGGGGCAGGACGGACGACTTCGACCAGCTGAAAGATGATCTGGCGGCAACGGCTTGTGAAGCCGGTTGGCATGACATTCTGGAAGCCAGATCCGTGAAACTGCAAAATCGCCTCAGCCCCCTGCTGCGGGCACTCACCTTCATGCCCAACAAACGGGCGGCAGCCCTGCTGGAGGCGATTGACCATTTCAGAAACGATGGAGATTTGTCTGCCAGTTCTGCGCCGATGGGCTTTCTCGATGCTGAACAGCAGGCGGCAGTTGTGCGGGATAACGGCACTTTCCGGGTGTCGCTCTACAAGGTGTTTCTGTTTCAGGCGGTCACCACGGCCATCAAGTCCGGTGATCTGAATATCGAACACTCCTACAAATACCGACCCATGGACGCCTATTTGATCGACAGGAACCGCTGGCATCAGGAAAAGGCCCGGCTGCTGGAACGCGCGGGGCTGGCGGAGTTTGCTGATCCTGAACCTGTTCTGGCGAGGCTGAATGCGGCACTCACTGCCCAGTACAGGACGACCAATGATCGTGCGGCGGGCAATCCCCA
>CAYZKE010000273.1:0-1709 GCA_964478505.1 uncultured Loktanella sp. | reverse complement strand
ACATTCCACATTGCCACTCCGGCGCTCGATGCACGCGACAACGATCCACTGGGCGATCTTTTCCCTCAGCGCCACGACGTGGCCCTCGCACAGGTGCTGGAAACCGTCAACAATCACTGCAACATGCTGCAGTCTTTCGAGCATTGGCAGCAGACCCATGTGCGGCAGGCCACATCACATCCCGCGTTGCTGGCCGGGATCATGAAACTGGGTTGTGGGATTGGAGTGCGCAAGATGGCGAGGATCTCATCCAGCGTTACCGAAAGTGAGCTCGATCACACCGTGAACTGGCGCTTCTCCCTGGAAAATATCCAGGCGGCCAATGACGCTGTGCTCAAGGCCATGGATGGAATGGAGTTACCAAGTCTCTATCGTCAGAGCCGGGATCAGCTCCACACCGCAAGCGACGGCCAGAAGTTTGAGGTGCGCGGCGACAGCCTGCATGCCAGCCGGTCGTTCAAATACTTCGGGCAGGGTCAGGGTGTCAGCGCGTATACCTTCGTCGATGAGCGTAACTTCCTGTGGCATTCCCTGATGATCAGTGCGGCCGACCGCGAAAGCGCCTACGTGATTGACGGCCTGATGCACAACGACGTTGTGAAAAGCGATATCCATTCCACGGACACCCACGGATACACTGAGGCTGTCTTCGGGTTGACCCATCTGCTGGGATTTTCATTTGCCCCACGCATCAAGGGCGTCGGCAAACAGACCCTGTACATCTTCAAGCCGAAACAACAGTCTGATCCTGACTGGTTCATTGGGCCAAGCAAGACCATCAACGAAGCCATCATTCGTGACAACTGGGACGACCTGCTGCGTCTAGTGGCCACTATCAAGCTCAAGGAAAACACCGCCTCAGACATCTTCAGGCGGCTGAATTCCTACTCGCGCCAGCATGCGCTGTATCAGACTATGAAGGCCTTCGGGCAGATCATCAAATCCCTCTTCATCCTGCGCTATGTCGATGACCTCGCGCTCAGGCAAGCCATCGAAAAACAGCTCAACAAGGTCGAACTCGCCAACCGTTTCACCCGCGCCGTGGCCGTCGGGAACCCGCGCGAGTACACCCAGACCGAAAAGGAAGAGCAGGAGATCGCAGAAGCCTGCAACCGGCTGATCCGGAATTCCATCATCTGCTGGAACTATCTCTATCTCACCAGACAGGTCGAGAAGGCACCGGATGCCGAAGCTCGGGAAAATCTGCAGCGCCTGATCGCAGCCCACTCACCCATGTCATGGGCCCATATCAACATGCTGGGAGAATATGACTTCTCGGAAGAAAAGCTGCGCGACACCCTCGGCATCCTGCCCCCGAAAAAGGTAGCGTAGAAACAGTATGAAAACGGGAGAAGAAAAATCAGCGGAAAACGCACAAGATCAGGCCAATGGCCCAAATCCCTGTGGTGGGTTACGTACCTTTGTTGGGACGAACCCAATATGCCAGTGTCACATCTTGCGTCGGTCGTTTGAGCAGACGGTTATAGCCAGCATAGCCATCGACCTGAAGGATGCCGCTGAAGCCCTGCAAAATAGTATCCGCATGCTGGCCAGATCGTCCCGGCGCGTAAGTGAACGCCACTCCAGGTGGATCATCGCCGCCCCATGGCCTGTCATCACGGGCCAGCGCCCAGAAGTATCCTGTTTTGGTGCTTTTGCGCCCTGGGGCCAGAACCGGTGCGGGTGTTTCGTCCATGAAGAGCTTGGTG
>CAYZKE010000272.1:0-5221 GCA_964478505.1 uncultured Loktanella sp. | reverse complement strand
ACCGGCGATTGGGTGCTGATCGACACAGGCGATATCATCGTGCATATCTTCCGTCCGGAAGTGCGCGAGTTTTATCAGCTTGAAAAGATGTGGCAGCCCGGAGCGGCGACCGCCGTCTGATGCGGGTCCAGATTTGTGCTGTGGGCCGTTTGCGCAAAGGGCCCGAGCGCGACCTTTATGATGACTACCTCACCCGGTTCGACCGGACGGGGCGGGCGCTGGCCCTTGGCCCCGCGCAATTGATCGAAGTCGAAGATAAAAAGGGTGGCGGCATGGCGGCAGAGGCTGCTTTGTTAGACCGTGCTGTGCCCGATGGTGCCTTGATCTGCACCATGGACGAACGCGGCAAGGTCATGAGCTCGCCGGACTTTGCAGCCCTTCTCGCCACCTGGCGCGACCAAGGGCGGCAGGACGTCAGTTTCGTGATTGGCGGGGCCGACGGGATTGACCCCGCTTTGCGTGATCGCGCCGATGCGTCATTGAGTTTTGGCAAAATGGTCTGGCCCCATATGCTCGTGCGCGTGATGCTGGCCGAACAGCTTTACCGTGCTGCCTCCATTCTGGCGGGCGGTCCTTATCATCGGGCCTAGGAGCCTCCGGCGGGAGTATTTCGGGCAAGATGATAAGCTGTGGTGGTTCCCCTGATTGCAATGCTGCGATAGACAGCAATCAACCAATATAGGAGCGTTGCTATGCCCACCCCCAAACCCGTTGTTCTGTGTATTCTTGATGGCTGGGGCCTGCGTGACGCGGTTGAAGGCAACGCGCCCAAGCAGGCGCATACCCCCAATTTTGACGCCATCATGCGAGGGCCCCATGCGCAGCTTCTGACACATGGCCGTGATGCGGGTCTGCCCGGTGGGCAGATGGGCAATTCTGAAGTGGGCCATACCAATATCGGCGCGGGCCGCGTTGTTGCGATGGATCTCGGTCAGATTGAACTGTCGATCGAGGATGGATCGTTCTTTATGGCGGATGCGCTGGTGCGTTTCATTGAGAAGCTGAAAGCCAGCGGAGGTGCTGCGCATCTGATGGGTGTCGTGTCCGACGGCGGCGTCCACGGGCATCTTGATCATACGATTGCAGCGGCCAAAGCGATCACCGATGCAGGCGTGCCAGTCATCATCCACGCCATCACCGACGGGCGCGACGTGGCGCCATCTTCGGCCAAGGCGTTCATGGCGACGCTGACAGAAAACCTGCCTGCAAACGCAAGGATCGCCACGGTCATTGGCCGCTATTTCGCGATGGACCGCGATAATCGCTGGGAGCGGGTTGAGACAGCCTATGACGCGATAGTCAAGGGCGAGGGCGCGTCTGCCGCCACACCACTGGCCGCGATCGAGGCGGCTTATGCGGTTGGCAAAACAGATGAATTCATCCCCGCCACCGTGATCGGCGACTACGCAGGGATCGGTAAGAATGACGGTCTCTTCTGTCTCAATTTCCGCTCTGACCGTGCGCGCGAAATTCTGGCGGCGATTGCAGATCCCGAGTTTGACGGATTTGAGCGTGAGCAGCCGCCTTTAGCGGCATTGC
The DNA here is from genome assembly GCA_964478505.1 of uncultured Loktanella sp. Classification (GTDB taxonomy): domain Bacteria; phylum Pseudomonadota; class Alphaproteobacteria; order Rhodobacterales; family Rhodobacteraceae; genus Yoonia. The sequence goes on along the minus strand of CAYZKE010000272.1, from coordinate 3,682 downwards.
TGGGTATGGTCACCTATTCGGACCGCCATGATGCGTGGTTTGATACGGTCTTTCCCAAACGCGATATCCAGAACACACTTGGTGCATGGGTTGCCAAACACGGATTGCGCCAGTTCCGTCTGGCCGAGACCGAGAAATACCCGCATGTGACCTTTTTCCTCAACGGCGGGATCGAGGTGCCCGAGAAGGGCGAGGACCGCTATATGGCACCCTCGCCAAAGGTTGCGACCTATGATTTGCAGCCAGAGATGTCGGCGGCCGAGGTGACCGAACATTTCGTCAAGGCCATCGAGGACGGCTATGACCTGATTGTTACCAATTATGCCAACCCCGATATGGTGGGACACACCGGTGATCTGGGTGCTGCGATCAAGGCCTGTGAGGCGGTTGATGAGGGTCTGGGACAGGTGCTGACTGCTCTTAAAGCCGCAGGTGGTGCCATGATCGTCACCGCCGACCACGGCAATTGTGAAACGATGATTGATCCTGAAACAGGCGGGCCGCATACCGCGCATACGCTGAACCCTGTGCCAGTGGCCTTGGTCGGCGGGCCAGAGGGCGCGTCACTGCGTGACGGCAGGCTGGCCGATCTTGCGCCCACGGTGCTTGATTTGATGGGTCTGGAATTGCCCCCCGAAATGACAGGGCGGAGCTTGATCGTAACATGATCCGCCTGATTGCTGCACTACTCTGTTTCGCCTCTGGGGCCGTTGCGCAACAGAACGCGATCGAGGCTGCCGCCCAATTGCAGGCAGCCCAAGCGCAATTGCAGGCCGCCGACAGTGCACGCGACCGGATCGCGGCGCTGACCGAAACCGTACAGGCCTATGAGGCAGGGCTGGCCGCCATGCGGCAGGAGCAACGGGACATTGCCCTGCGCGAAGCAATCCTGACCGAAGAACTCGATCTGCGCCGCGCTGAATTTGCCCAGCTTCTGGGGGTGCTGTCTGCCATCAGCAACACGCCGCAACCTGTCTTGCGCGCACATCCTGACGGGCCGCTGAACACCGTGCGCGCTGGCATGCTTGTGGCCGATGTGACACCGGGGTTGCGCGCTGGGGTCGCGCGGTTGAACGCACTTCTGGCGCAGACCCAAGAGGCACGGCAGGCCCAGGATGCCGCCGCGCAGACCTTGACCGAAGGATTGCAGGGCGCACAGGCCGCCCGTGCGGCGCTCGGACAGGCGGTGTCAGAACGCACCGATCTGCCTAGCCGTTTCGAGGACGATCCGGTACAAACCGCGCTCTTGGTGGCCAGCACCCAGACCTTAGGGGAATTCGCCGCAGGACTGGCCGAAGCGCGTCCGGATGGCACCGAGATACTGACCGCCCAAGGGAACCTGCCTTTGCCGGTTGCCGGCACCATCCTGCCCGACGACGGCACGGGACGACCCGGTTTGCGTATCGGTACCGAACCACGTGCCTTGGTGACCGCCACCGCACCGTCCACGATTTTGTTCCAGGGCCCGCTTCTGGACTATGGCACGGTGGTGATTCTGGAACCAGCCGCCGACATCATGTTCGTCATGGCAGGATTTGCCGAGGTCTTCGGCGTGGCGGGTCAGGTGCTTCCGGCGGGTGCGCCAATCGGGCTTTTGGCGGCAAATGACAGGAAATTGACTGAAAATATTGGGATTGCGACTGGGCAGCCGGGCTCTGCCCTTTATCTTGAGGTGAGAGAGGGGCAAACTCCGGTTAACCCCGCCGCATGGTTTGCGGTCGAGTAGGTAAGGAAAAAAGATGAAAAAGCTGATGTTAGCTGCCGCTGGTGGCGCTGTCTTGGGACTGGTTGTGACAACGCAGGTTGCGGGGCCACTTGTGGCGCAAGAAGCGGATCAGAACTCCAGCGTTTATGAACAGCTTGATCTCTTTGGTGATATTTTCGAGCGGATCCGTTCGAACTACGTGGAAGAAGTTGACGACCGCGAACTGATCGAGGCGGCGATCAACGGGATGCTGACATCGCTTGATCCGCACTCCAGCTATCTGTCCCCCGAAGCGGCGCAACGGATGCGCGTGAGCACCTCGGGCGAATTCGGCGGTCTGGGCATCGAAGTCACCCAGGAAGAGGGTTGGGTCAAGGTTGTTTCGCCAATGGACGGCACACCGGCCGAGGCCGCAGGCATCGAAGCGGGTGATTTCATCACTGCCGTTGACGGGGAAAGCGTGCTGGGCCTGACCTTGGACGAAGCGGTGCAAATGATGCGCGGCCCCGTTGGTGCCGAGATTATCGTCACCATCGTGCGCGAAGGCGAGGCGGAGCCTTTTGACGTCTCGATCATCCGTGACACGATCAAACTGACCGCCGTGCGCAGCCGCACCGAGGGCAATGCCGTTGTTTTGCGGGTCACGACGTTCAACGAACAGACCTTCCCGAACTTGGCGGAAGGGATCGAAGAGCAGGTGGCCGAGGCTGGCGGCATCGACAATATTGACGGCTTTGTCGTCGATCTGCGCAACAACCCCGGTGGTTTGCTCAGCCAGGCGGTCTATGTCTCTGACGCTTTCCTTGACGCGGGCGAAATCGTCTCCACACGCGGGCGTCAGGCGTCTGACGGGGACCGGTTCAATGCCACACCCGGTGATCTGGCCGAAGGCAAACCGATTGTTGTCCTGATCAATGGCGGGTCCGCCTCTGCGTCGGAAATCGTGGCTGGTGCGCTGCAAGACCACCGCCGCGCCATCATCGTTGGCACCAATTCCTTTGGCAAAGGGTCTGTCCAGACGGTTGTTCCCCTCAGCCAGGACGGGGCGATGCGCCTGACAACTGCGCGTTATTACACACCGTCGGGCCGGTCCATCCAGTCGCTCGGAATTTCTCCGGACATCATTGTGGAACAGCCCCGTCCACGCCCCGTGGATGAAGAAGAGGCAGAAGCAGGTACACCACGGACCGAAGCAGGCTTGCGCGGATCTTTGGAGAATGACAGCCTGACAGAGGACGAAATCCGCCAGATCGAAGAAGATCGCGCGCGCGCCGAGGCTGCGGCAGCCCTGCGCGAGGATGATTATCAACTGGCCTATGCTATTGATATCCTGAAGGGTTTGAACGCATTGGGCCCACTGTCGGGTAGCGAGTGATCAAATCGCTCTCCTGATCACGCTGACGTGAGTGACAAAGGGAAATAGCGTCCTATTTCCTTTTGCATCATCTGACCAAGCGTCACCAATAGGAGAGACACGATGACTAAGCTGACACGCCGCAACCTGCTTGCCGCCGGCACGGCCTTGCCTTTCGCAGGCCTTGCCGCCGGAGCTGCCCGCGCCGAAGCCCCGATGATGGGTGCAAGTTTCGCCACACACCGCCGCTTTATGATCGGCGATTTCGAGGTGACAACAATCCTCGGCGGCACCACGCCCCGCGAAGCGCCTCAGGGCATCTTCGGCATGAACGTGTCAGAAGAAGAATTCGCCACCGTCAGCCGCGACAACTTCCTGTCGACCGAGGCATCACAGTTCTTTTTCACACCCACACTGGTGAACACGGGCAGTGAAGTCGTGCTTTTCGATACCGGCCTGAACGCCGCCGCCACCGTCGCAGCCCTTGAGGGCGCAGGCTACACCGCCGACCAGGTCGATGTTGTCGTCCTGACCCACATGCACGGCGATCATATCGGTGGCCTGATGAACGATGGCGCACCAACCTTCGCCAACGCACGTTACGTGACAGGCCAGATGGAGTT
>CAYZKE010000271.1:0-5228 GCA_964478505.1 uncultured Loktanella sp. | reverse complement strand
CCGACCCCGCTCAAGTCTCACGTCCGCGCCTGTTTCGACACTTCGACAGGGCGGCGTATAGGCGGGTTCAGGGTTATTTGCAAGGAGTTTTGGGGTCTACTCAGCAGCTTTGACTTTTCGTTTTTCGGACAACGCGCGTCGTCCAATGCTCAGCAATTCCGTATCAATCTGACGCGGATACCACTCCGCCTCGCCTCTTGCCTCGACATAGCAGAGGGTGTCTCTACAAAAACTCTTGTAATTGCCGGCCGCCCCACGATGACCTTTTTGGTCTAATGCTGCTCTTGTGATCGAATCCATAATTGGAAATGCATTCGGCTTGTGAAAATGAAGATACTTTGACGCGAATGAAACGTGGTTCCGAGGCTTCCAATCGGATTTCTTAGGCCTCTCATTCCATTTAGTGGTGCAGATTTTGATCTGATCAACGAACCAACAATGCAACTCAACCGCGGCATCATACGTCGGAGCGTGAGAAATAGTCCTATCATCGCAGATACGAAAGAGTTTCTCGTCTATCGCAGAATCTTTTAGAAAACCACCAATCGCACTGCAAAGCGTTTCTGCTCTTTCATTCCCGCCACCTGCACCCCTTTCTGGCGATGCTGCATAGATCCTGCCAATCGCCAAAATCTTGCCAGAAGTTACATATTGGTCGTCGTGTCGGGGAAATTCTTCGCACATCCGGTAAAGAACTTGGTTTTCGAAGGTCGCAGCGACTGATCGTTTCAGTGCGTAGTCTCTATTTGTTGGCAGCAATCTTGTTCCTTTCTCGGTCAATTCTTCTTATGCAAATTAAATTTCTATGAGCGTCTAAACCCGATCCAACGCCTCCTGTACCGCTGCAAAATACGCCCCGACCTGCGCGCCATCCACTAACGCGTGATGCACCTCAAGTGTCATCGCCAACTCCCACTGGCCGCCACGCTCCACAAACTTGCCCCATGTCACCCGCGGGATGCAGTCGTCCGGCCCGGGCAACGCGTTGTTGATCGCCGTGTAATCCAGCCACGGCATGCAGGACAGATAGGCAAGATCATCGCGCTCTCCGCTGTTGGCCTGCAGCACACCGCCCTTCGCCACCTCACCGATCAGCGTCGCCGCCTGTGCCTCAAACGCATCAAAATCAGCAATATAGGGCACATAGGCATAGCCGAAACTGCCCGCATCTGTCGGCACGGTCATGGATAACGTCACCATATCATGGGCAACCACAGTATCTCCGCGGAAACGCATGCATAGTTCCGGTACAGCATGCAAACCTGCCCCGATTGCATAAAGACATGCACGGTAGGGTGAAATCCCATCGGCCTTGCGCTGCATCAGATGTGTCACATCCATGCGCGTGGTCGTCGCATAATGTGGCTGCTGGTAGGTCCGGAAAAACCGGAACTGCGCGGCGCGGGGCCAGGTCTGAAGATCAACAAGCTTATAGGTCATACGCCAAGTGTTGTCAGATGTCCTGACCTTTCTCCAGCAGTCTTTCGATCAGTTCACGCTGCAGATCACCGCTATCACCGGCGCCGAACTGTCCGGCCCCACTGCTGTAGAGTGAACCATAGGTCTTGGCCACATTCACCGTCTGCGCAACACCAGAGATAAACTGGTTACGCTCCAATTCCTTGAACGGATGCAGGTACACGCCCCACAACTGCCCGCCGGCCACGGCGTAACGGGCATCAAGCGCGCTATCGAAATTGGCCTGCATGACGCGGCGCATCTCCTCGGGTGTCATTGTCTCGGCCGACCGTATCGGGACCATCGCACGCATCCGGTTGGCGCCGACATCCGTGACAATCAGGACAGGAATATCATCAATGGTCAACGAAAAGCCCGCCCCCACAAGCTGCGCTTCAGGGTCCAGCGCAAGCACAATCTCGGCCATGCGCGGCAATGTCATAGGGGGTTCAGCTTCTTGCGCATGCACCGAGGCGGGCAGAAAAAAAGCGATAACAAGTAGCAAACGGATCATGGGCATCTCCTTATCCCATGAGCCTAGACCAGCATTTCACAAACCGGCAAAGCAACCATTGGTGAACCATTGAAACATGGTGCCGTCCTAGCTGCGCGCCGCCTCGACGACCTTGATCGCAGCGGCAATCGCCTGTGCGGCAGTCAGCTCTGACGTGTCCAGCAGCACCGCATCATCCGCAGGGACCAGGGGGGCCGTCGCACGGTTCTGATCCCTTGCGTCACGTTCTTTCACATCCGCCAGCACCATTTCAAAGGTGGTGTCTGTCCCTTTACCCGAAAGCTCCTGAAACCGCCGTTCGGCGCGGCATTCGGGACTGGCGGTGACAAAGAGCTTCACATCCGCAGCAGGACAAATGACCGTCCCGATGTCACGCCCGTCCAGCACCGCACCACCGTCACGCCCCGCAAAACTACGTTGGAACGCCACGAGTGCGGCACGTACTTCGGGGATCACCGCCACCTCGCTGGCCGCTTGCGCGACAGCAGGCGTGCGCAGGTTGTCATTTTCCAGATCAACAGGATCAAGCGTGCGGGCGGCGGCAATCGGTTCTGCTCCTGCAATCACTTTGGCCCCGACCGCACGATAAAGCAGCCCCGTATCAAGATGCGCAAAACCGAAATGCGCCGCAACAGCCTTGGAAATCGTCCCCTTGCCTGCGGCAGCTGGCCCATCAATGGCGACGATAAAGCTCATGCCTCGGCACGTACAATCTGCGCGCCCAGCGCACCCATCAGGTCCTCAAATATCGGGAAAGAGGTCGCGATCGGACTGCCATCATCCACGCGCATCGGCTTTTGCGTGGCCATGCCCATAACCATGAACGCCATCGCGATGCGGTGATCCAGCTGGCTCGCCACAGTCACACCACCCGGCACGTTGCCGTGGCCCAAGCCTGTGACCTTCCACCAGTCAGGCCCTTCATCCACTGTCACTCCGGCAGCACGCAGGCCCTTGGCCATCGCATCAATCCGGTCGCTTTCCTTGACGCGCAATTCCTTGACACCCTGCATGTCGGTGACACCCTGCGCAAAGGCCGCCACGACAGACAACACAGGGTACTCATCAATCATGCTCGCCGCGCGCGCAGGCGGCACGGCAATCCCGCGCAAATCGGGCGAGAATTTCGCCCGCAGGTCGGCAACAGGCTCGCCCCCCTCCTCGCGCATATTTTCGTAGACCAGATCAGCCCCCATTTCCTGCAATGTGGTGAACAGCCCCGCCCGCGTCGGGTTCAACCCGATATTGGGCACCAGAACATCCGAACCCGGCGTGATAATTGCAGCGCACACAGGGAATGCAGCCGATGACGGATCACGCGGCACAATGATCGTCTGGGGGACCAGTTCGGGCTGTCCATCAAGCGTGATCACCCGGCCTTCGTCAGTCTCTTCAACACTTAACGTCGCACCAAAGCCCTGCAACATCCGCTCGGTATGGTCGCGGGTCGCTTCTTTTTCGATCACAACAGTCTGGCCCGGGGCATTCAGACCCGCCAGCAAAACGGCCGACTTCACCTGCGCAGAAGGCACTGGCACGACATAGCGCACCGGCACAGGGGCGCGCGCACCCACAATGGTCATCGGCAAACGCCCACCGGCACGTCCCACGGCTTGCGCCCCGAAAAGCGCCAGCGGATCAGTCACCCGCCCCATCGGCCGCCCGTTCAGCGACGCATCACCGGTATAGGTCACGGTAATGGGCGAGGTTGCAGCGGCCCCCATGATCAACCGCACACCCGTACCGGAATTCCCACAATCAATTACGTGGTCAGGCTCGGCGAACCCGCCAACACCCACGCCACTGACGGACCACGCACCGTCACCATGATTGGTCACCGTCGCCCCGAAGGCCTGCATCGCCTTGGCGGTATCCAGCACGTCCTCACCCTCCAGAAGGCCGGTGATCCGCGTCTCGCCAATACACATCGCCCCCAAAATCAGCGACCGGTGTGAAATCGACTTGTCACCCGGCACATGCGCTTCGCCTGACAAGGGACCACAGGGGTGCGATATCATGGGGATCGGGGTGCCGTGACCGGACATTGGCAATCTTCCTTCTTAACTCGCGCGGTTGATAGCGCAGCGCGTTCGCCGGGTCTATCACCTGTCTTATCATCTTGCGGGAAATACTCCCCCCGGAGGGTCCGGCGCTCACACCCGGCGGAAGGTCAGATAATGCGGTGTCCGGCCTTCACGGAGCGCCTTCTGCTCATAGCGTGTCGACACCCAGTCCGCCCATGGCGCGCGCCAGTCATCGGGCCCCTCGGCCAGCCATTCAAATCCATGCGAAGGCACTTGCTCAAGGGTCTGGCGGACATAGTCTTTGATGTCGGTCGCAACGCGCAACTCCGCACCCAGTTTCATGACACGATGCAAAGGGGCAAGATGCTCCGGTGTGACAAACCGGCGGCGGTGATGGCGCTTCTTGGGCCAGGGATCGGGGTAGTTCAGAAACACCTTTGACAGCGTCGCATCGGGTAAAACATCAAACAGATCGCGCACATCGCCCGGGTGAACCCGCAGATTGTGGACATCGGCCTTGCGGATCTTGCCCAGAAGCATGGCGACACCATTGATAAACGGCTCACAGCCGATCAGACCAATGTCGGGATAGGTCTGTGCCATATGCACCAGATGTTCACCGCCGCCAAAGCCGATTTCCAACCAGATGTCCTTGCCACCAAAAACACCATCCAGCGCAAGCGGCGTCCGGTCGGGGTTTTCTTCCCAACTGATCGGTCCGGGCGATAGCGGCGCAAGATCGTTCTCGAGATAATCGTGCTGGGCGGCACGGATCGTCTTGCCACGAAAGCGGCCATAGAAATTGCGCCACGGGGCGCCCGAAGGATGGTTGGTTTTGCTCATAGGCGGGGCTTTAGCAAGGGTGCGCAGCTTTCGCAATCAGCAGGGTGGATCAAGATCCACCCTACGCACCGTGCAAACTGTAAGGTGGGTCTTGACCCACCCTACCTTGATCAGACAGCGCGCTTGAGCGCCTCAACAAGATCGGTCCGCTCCCAGCTGAACCCGCCATCCGCATCCGGCGCACGGCCAAAGTGACCGTAGGCTGCAGTCCGCTCGTAAATCGGCCTGTTCAGACCCAGATGCTCGCGAATACCGCGCGGCGTCAGATCCATGACCTGTGCAATCGCACGCTCGATCGCCGCCGGATCAACCTCGCCTGTGCCATGGGTATCGGCATAGATCGACAAAGGCTTGGCCACACCAATGGCATAGCTCAACTGGATCGTGCA
>CAYZKE010000270.1:0-5234 GCA_964478505.1 uncultured Loktanella sp. | reverse complement strand
CAGGGTTCACGCACCATCCATGGCTCAAAGGGCTGCTTGGCGACAGCGAAGCCGCAGCGATCTGGGGGCCAGAGCAGCAAATGCAGCATATGCTGGCATGCGAGGCAGCCTTTACGCGCGCCTTGGGGCACACAGGCAAGATATGCATGGATCAGGCGATAAAGGTCGCCGCGCTGATTACCGATTTCAAACCCGATCTTGATGCGATCAACACCGCCACGATGCGCGACGGTGTACCTGTCCCCGAATTGGTAGCGCAACTGAAACGCGCCACGGGTCCGGATGCCGGTGCGGTCCATACCGGCACCACCTCGCAGGATGTGGTCGACACGGCGCTGGCCCTGACCATCAAGGCCTTCAACGATCTGCTTGGCGACAGGCTCACGTCCTTGGCCGCCGATTTTGACGCACTCTCGGACCAGTTTCGCGACCGCACCATCATGGGGCGCACGCGCATGCAGGCGGCCCTGCCCATCGCCTTTTCGGAACGGCTCGCGACGTGGTCGCAACCCATGGCGCGGCACGCCCTGCGGCTCTCCCGCCTGCGCCCCGAGATCGAGGTTCTGAGCTTTGGCGGGGCCGTCGGAGATCGGGCAGCTCTCGGCGATCATGGCGATGCCATCGCCTCCGCCATGGCGGCTGACCTTGGGCTGCACAATCCGTCCAAAGCGCCCCATGCGATGCGCGATCATATCGCCGATTACGCCAACCTCTTGTCCCTGATCACCGGAAGCCTCGGCAAGATGGGGCAGGATATTTGTCTGATGGCACAACAGGGTATCGAAGAGATCGGCTTGGAAGGCGGTGGTGGGTCATCTGCCATGCCGCACAAGCAAAACCCCGTGCTGGCCGAACTGCTGCTCAGCAACGCGCGGTTCAATGCGACACAGCTTGCCGGGATGCACCACGCGCTGATCCATGAACAGGAACGCTCTGGCGCGGCCTGGGTGCTGGAGTGGATGATCCTGCCGCAAATGGCCGAAGTCACGGCGCGCAGCCTGTCGGTTGCGCATGATCTGGCAACGCGGATCACGCGGATCGGATAAGGCCGCCAAGGGCACCAAGACGAACCCGACAATTCATCACTGTTTTCGCTTTCCCGCGACGGAAAGCCAGCGCCCCTGCGTGTAATCCCCAGCGAATACGACATTTCAAGGATTAGATTATGCGCAAAACCCTTTCTGCCCTGCACCCCTATTGGCTATGGGCACTCTTTTCCCTGCCCGCCGTACTGATGAGCTATGAGGCCGTCACCTCGGATGATCCCCGGGTCTTTCATATTCTGGTCCATCCCACGGGCGAGTTTTCCGCCCGCTTTCTGATCGTCACCCTGATGGCCACACCGCTGGCAATGCTCTTGAAAGGGTGGCGCGGGCCGCAGTGGCTCAAAAAGAACCGCCGCTATCTGGGTGTTGCGGCTTTTGGTTATGGGCTCTTGCACACCCTGTTCTATCTCATCGACAAAGGATCGCTCGCGACCGTGACAGGCGAACTCTCGCGGCTCTACATCTGGACAGGCTGGATCGCGTTTATCGTCTTTATTCCGCTTGCCTTGACGTCGATGGATTACTTCGTGCGCAAGATGGGCACATGGTGGAAATGGCTCCAACGCTGGACATATGCCGCCGCCGTGCTGACCCTGATCCACTGGGCAGCCCTGCACGACTGGGGCGGCATTGCGCCGGCGATGACCCACTTCGTCCCGCTGATCGCACTTGAGGCCTACCGCGTCTGGTATTGGTACCTGCGCCCCGGCAGGCGCGCCGTAGCCGCCTGAAAGAATTGCAGGCACCGTGCGCGGCGGTGCTTGCTTCACGGCGCCTGCCCTCCATAATGGATCAAGGGATCGAAAAGGAGCCAGCATGTCCGAAAACTACGTCGCGCTTTTGGGCACCAAAGGCGGCCCTGCCATCCGGCCAGGTTCCTCCATGCCGACGGCCAACCTCTTTTGCATCAACGGGCAACGCATGGTCGTGGATTGCGGATTGGGCGTGACCAAAGGGCTGGTCGATCAAGGGATGCAACTCAAGGACATCTCGCTGATCTTCATCAGCCATCTGCACTCCGATCATTACCTTGAACTTGGCCCGCTCATCCACACCGCCTGGACAGCCGGCTTGAAAACGCAGGTCGATATCTACGGGCCGGTCGGAATCAAAACCTATTGGGACAGCTTTTTGGCCTCGATGAAAGCCGACATCGACCTGCGGATCGCCGACGAAGGCCGCCCTGACCTACGCGCGCTGGTACAGTTGCACGATATCGATGCTGGCCACGTCATGGAACATGGCGGCGTGACAGTCACAGCGATGCGCACAGTCCATCCGCCTTTCATTGATTGCTTTGCCTTCTCTTTCAAGTCCGCCGACACCCATGTCGTATTCTCGGGCGATACAGCGCCCATCGCAGCACTTGAGGATTTCGCGCGCGGCGCAGACCTTCTGATCCATGAAGCGATGCTGGAACAGGCGCTTCCGGCACTGACCGAACGTGTCGGCAACGGCTCGGAAAAACTGATGGAACACCTGCTTCGCTCCCACAGCCCCGCCGATGCAGCCGCGAGAACAGCCGCAAATGCCGGCGTCAAGCGGCTGGCCTTGTCGCATCTGCTGCCCTCGGATGACCCCGCCTACGGCGTTGAAGACTGGCACAAGGCTGTGGCCGGTCATTTCGACGGGACGTTGTTTGTCGGATCTGACGGGCTCAGGATCGACCTGCCCGATCATGGCTAGACTGCACCGGTCCTTGGCTGCGACTCACCTGTGCAGCTGATCACCGAAAACCACCCCGAAACCCAATAAAATATGGCGTTTCAATGTCCAATTGCGGCAGCATTCAGGCCGTTTTTCGTGCAAAAAATGATGCGGCTGTCCTTTAGGTAAGGGAATGATATTTTTGGGCATTATTTCATTGACGCGGTCAGTGCGGGTTCAATAGGTGGGCCTTGTTGATGTGTAAAAAATTAGAAAATTGGCGAGTAAAATGTTGAAATCAATAAACGGTATCATTGGTACGATGATGTTGGGTGCCATCGCACTCATCTCCCCTTCAGGCGTCAGTGCAGAACAGATCTCACTGACGTTGAAGGAGCAAAACTTCACAGTTGTCGGACAGTATATGGGCTTCGCCGAAGGTGCCTATATCATCATGACAGAAAACGGCGAAATGCGCGTTCCTGCGGCGATGGTGTCCTGCGAAGGGGCCGCCTGTCAGGCAGCCACCTCCGACATGATTGCGGACAGCTAGAGCGTCACCGCCTGTCCCGTCCGCGCGCTTTCCTGCGCGGCCATCCCGATCGCAACCGCCCTTGCCCCGTCGGCAAGGGTGACTTCGACGTCACCTTCACCGCGCACGACCGCATTGAAACGCTGATGCTGATAGAAGGTCGATCCGTTGTGATCGCCCGCTTCCAGCAAAGTGGGGTCAACCGGAATTTCCGACACATAGGGGCCCTTGGGCGCACGCGGGCTGATGATCATCTGCGGCACCGGCGGCGCGCCCAGCAGTTGTGGCCAGAACCGCCCCGGCCCTGGCACGAGCGCCTCGATCTTGCCTTTCGGCCCCACGGCGCTGATCTCTTCTTGATACTTTGATCCTTCGGCGAACATGCAAAGTTCCAGCATCGCGCGCGCGCCCTTGGCAAAGTCCAAAATCACATAACCGTTGTCCCAGATATCCGGCACCTGACCATCATAGCGCTCGTCAATATGGTTCAACGACTGCCCCGCACTGGCCATCACGCGCACCGGTTCATCCTGCAAGATCAGACGCATCAGATCAAAGAAATGACAGCATTTTTCAACCAAAGTTCCGCCGGTTTTGGCGTTAAAGCGGTTCCAGTCTCCAATCTTGGGCAGGAACGGAAAGCGGTGTTCGCGGATCGTGAGCATCTTGATGCCACCGGTGGCCTGTTCGGCCTGTGCTACCAAAGCGGCGACAGGGGGCATATAGCGGTATTCCATCGCCACCCAGACGGGATGCGGATAATCCTTGAACAGCGCCTCCAACACGGGCGCATCGGTGGGGTTGGTGTAGAGGGGCTTTTCACACAGGATCGGCAGCGGGCGGGTCGCCACGATCTGCTGGAGTTGCTGGACGTGCAGGTAATTGGGGCTGACGATCACCACCGCATCCAGATTTTCAAAGGCCAGAAGCGCGTCAATCGACCCCGCAACATGGGCGTTTTCCGCCAAGGTCGCGGCTGATTCTGCCAGCTCCGCCACCGGATCATAAACCACCGACACGCGGCCCTGTGGCAGCAGATTGATATTCAAGATATGTTCGCGACCCATCATGCCGCAGCCAATCAGGCCGTAGTTTACCGTATCCACGTTGCTTAACCTTTGCCCATACGAGAGATGTAGTTGGCGCGCGTGGCGTCATACCAAGTGCGCGAAAATTCTGCGGGGTCCTTGGCGGCGGTCAGGCTGACCCGCTCGATATAACCCACAGGTGCGCCGGGGCGCAGATGAAAGGCGGCAGGTGCCCAATCCGGGACCACATCAACGCCGATCCGGTCCTCGACCGATGCAATCACCACACCCAGTTCGTGGCGGTAAAAGTGATAGAGCGAGTCCGACAGATCAGACACAGCGATCCGCGCGCGCGCCGCCCCATCGAGCCAAATCTCCTCGAGCGCCACCAACACGCCATCCAGCGACCGCAACCGCCTGATCCGGTGCCCCTCCGCGTCTCCACCCAAGCGCGCAAAGCCCATCGGCTTGGCCAAGCGATCAACAGACAGCACCTTTGCAGTCGGCAAACCACCCCCCTTGAGCAGCTCCAGCCGGAAAAACGCATAGACCGAATTCACTGCAGGGCGGTGGCGCACATAGTTGCCCGACCCCTGCACACGGTCCAGCAATCCCTTGGCCTCGACATCCGCAAGCGCCTTGCGCAACGTCCCCACGGCCACGCCCAGTTCATCCGCCATTTCGCGTTCGGGCGGCAAGCGTGCACCATCCGCCAGATGCCCCGCAGCAATCTCGCGGATCAACATTTCACTGAGCTGAATGAACTTCGGTAAAGCAGAGGTCTGCGCCATGGCGGCACCTCCCCGAGCCAGCACATGAAAATTGATACACTATTGTTGCACAGAAATTTGCATGCTAGGCAAGTGCAAAGAAAGACTTCTGGGGAGGAGAATCAATGACCATCGTTCCGGTCACCAGCGCCGATCTCGACGCAGCAGAAGTGTCATGGTTTTCCGCGCTTTGCTCAGATGACTATCAATT
>CAYZKE010000269.1:0-5235 GCA_964478505.1 uncultured Loktanella sp. | reverse complement strand
GCTCAGGACAAGGCACAGGCGGATTTTCTGGATGCTTTCGGGGCAGGGCGGCTGCATTCGGGCTGGCTGATTACCGGCCCGCGCGGCGTGGGCAAAGCCACACTCGCATGGAAGATCGCGACCTTCCTGCTGGCCAATCCGGAGGTTGGGCTTTTCGGTGATCCCAGTTTGGCCGTCAATCCTGACCACCCCGATGCGCGCCTGATCCAGTCCGGCGCCCATCCGCGCCTGTCGCTCATCCGCCGCCCGTGGGATGATAAAACCAAAAAGCTGAAAACCGAAATCACCGTCGATGCGGTGCGCAGCCTTAAGACGTTTTTCCAGATGTCCTCCGCCGATGGCGGGCGGCGTGTGGTCATCGTCGATGCCGCGGATGAATTGAACCGCAACGCGGCCAACGCGATCCTGAAAGAGCTGGAAGAGCCGCCCGCGAATTGCACCATTCTTCTGGTCGCGCACCAGCCGTCAAGGCTTTTGCCGACGATCCGCTCGCGCTGCCGCGAACTCCGCTGTGCGCGTCTGAACGCCGCTGATTTGCAAAGCGCACTGGCACAGGCAGGCCACCCGTCCGAACAATCCGAGAGCCTTGCCACTCTTGCGGGTGGTTCTGCGGGTGATGCGATCCGGCTGTTGAACCATGACGGGCTGGCGCTTTATGCGGAACTGATCAAGACCCTTGAACGCCTGCCGCGCATGGACCGCCCCGCAGCCTTGCGCCTTGCGGATGCCTGTGTCGGCAAAGCGGGCGAGGTGCGCTTTGGCATGACGCTTGATCTGATTGATCTCTTTTTGTCGCGCACCGCACGCGCGGGCCTAATGGGTGAACCGTCCGCACAAGGGGCGCCGGGTGAAGCGCGGCTGCTTGCGCGTCTGGCCCCGGATGACCGCGCAGCACGACGCTGGGCGCAATTGCAGCAGGATTTGACGGACCGGTCACGCCACGGGCGCGCTGTGAACCTTGACCCTGCCGCGCTGATCCTTGATATGATCTTCAAAATAGAAGAGACGGCGCAAGCGACAGCCCTCATCTGAAGGCCCCATAATGACCCACGCCACCATCGTTGACAGCCACTGCCACCTTGATTTCGCGGATTTTGATGCCGAGCGGGATCAGGTCGTTGCGCGCGCTGTGGAGGCGGGTGTGTCGCGGATGGTCACGATCTGCACGCGGCTGCGTTTGGAGCCACAAGTGCGGGCCATCGCGGAAACATACGCCCCCGTTTTCTACGCTGCGGGCACACACCCGATGAGCGCCGCCGATGAGCCGCTGGCGACAGTGGAAGAGCTGATCGCCTTGGCTGATCATCCTAAGTTCGTGGGGATCGGTGAAACGGGCCTCGATTATCACTACACTGCCGAAAGCGCCGCTATCCAGCAGGAATCCTTGCGCGTCCATATCGCCGCGGCCCGTGAAACCAAGCTGCCCCTGATCATCCATGCCCGCGCCGCAGATGACGACATGGCGCGTATTCTGAAAGAGGAATACGCCAACGGCGCCTATACTTGCGTGATGCATTGTTTTTCCAGCAGCGCCGCCTTGGCAGAGGCCGCTTTGGAGATGGATTTCTATCTGTCCATGTCCGGCATCGCGGCCTTTCCCAAAAGTCAGGACCTGCGCGATATCTTCGGTGCGGCCCCGATCGAGCGTATTCTGGTGGAAACCGACAGCCCCTATCTGGCCCCGCCGCCCCATCGCGGCAAACGGAATGAGCCCGCCTACACCGCCCATACCGCGCGTGTCGGGGCCGAGGTGTTCGGTCTGTCCTATGAGGACTTCGCCAAGCAAACGACCGCAAATTTCGACCGTCTGTTCTGGAAAGCCGCCGCATGAGCGACCAGATCAGCTTTCGCATACTGGGCTGTGGATCATCCGGCGGTGTGCCGCGCCTTGGCGGGCTATGGGGGGCCTGTGATCCCACCAACCCCAAGAATGCCCGCAGACGGTGTTCCGTGCTTGTCACCCGCACCAGTGGCAACGGTCACACCCGCGTTCTGATTGACACAACGCCGGACATGCGCAGCCAGTTGCTCGACGCTGACGTCGGCCTGTTGGATGCTGTCGTCTATACCCACGGTCACGCCGATCATGTGCACGGGATTGATGACCTGCGCATGGTTGTTTTCAACAAACGCGAGCGGCTGCAGGTCTGGGCCGATGGCGATACGACCAACGATCTTCTGGGGCGTTTCGGCTATGCCTTTGTGCAGCCGAAAGGATCGTCCTATCCGCCCATTTGCGAACTGAACACGATTGAGGGCGATATCACGATTAGCGGGGCAGGGGGCGATATCGTGCTGCGCCCGTTTTCGGTGCAACACGGATCCATCGAAGCACTGGGGTTCCGCATTGCCGATGTGGCCTATCTGCCCGATGTCTCATCCATCCCCGATGACGTCTGGCCGATGCTGGAAGGGCTGGACTACTGGATCGTCGATGCGTTGCGCCGTGAACCGCACCCGACCCATTCGCATCTGGCCAATACACTCGAATGGATCGCGCGCGTGGCCCCCAAAAAGGCGATCCTGACGAATATGCACAACGATCTGGATTATGAGACAGTCGCTGCAGAGACACCGGAACATGTCAGCCCTGCTTATGACGGCATGACAATCACCATTGCTGTCCCCTAAGCCGAAGGATCCGACATGGCCGCGCTGATCGACGTTATCCTGCCGGTGTTTCTGGTTATGGGTTTTGGCTATGTTGCTGTCTGGAAAGGCTATTTCAGTGACAGTGGCGTTGACGGGCTGATGAAATTCACCCAAGGCTTTGCGATCCCCTGCCTGCTGTTCCGCGCCATCTCGACCCTTGATTTGCAGCAGAACTTTGATCTTACCCTGCTGGCAAGCTTTTACACCGGCGCATTGGCCGGTTTTGTCACGGGTTTGCTGGGCGCGCGATATCTCTTCGGGCGCGATTGGGAAGACAGTATCGCCATCGGCTTTTGCTGCCTCTTTTCAAACTCGCTCCTTTTGGGTCTGCCGATTACCGAACGCGCCTATGGCGTCTCGGCACTTGAGGCGAACTATGCCATCATCTCGATCCATTCGCCGTTTTGTTATATGGTGGGCATCACTGCTATGGAGATCGCACGTAACCGTGGCGGCTCGGTCGCGGCCTTGCCGGGCAAAGTGCTGAAGGCGATGTTTAACAATGCCCTGATCGTGGGAATTTCACTGGGCTTTATCGTGAATTTGGGCGGTATTCCTTTGCCTTCGGTGCTGACCGACGCGATTGATCTGATGATCCGCGCGGCCCTGCCAGCGGCGCTTTTCGGTCTGGGAGGTGTGCTGTATCGCTACCGGCCGGAAGGTGACATGCGGACCATCTTGTTTGTTGTCTCGGTCTCGCTTGTCCTGCATCCTTTGATCGCATGGGGGCTTGTCCGTGCAAATGATCTCTCTGATGCAGCACTGCGGTCTGCAACGGTGACGGCGGCCATGGCGCCGGGGGTTAATGCCTATGTCTTTGCCAATATGTACGGCAAGGCCAAGCGTGTTGCGGCTTCGGCTGTCTTGGTGGGCACCGCGCTGTCGATCCTGACGGTCTGGGTGTGGCTGGCGGTTCTGCCCTAGACGCCTTCGACCACGACGATCATGCTGGATGCATTGTCGCGCCGGATTTGTGCCACCTCCTGATAGGCGGGATCATGATAGGCCGCCTTGGCTGACGCGTAATCGGGAAACTCGAAAACAACATGGCGGCTGTATTCCGGACCTTCGGGATGCTCGGACTGGCCGCCGCGCACCAAGGGCCGCCCGCCATAGCCCTGAACGATCGGCGTATTTTGTGTGACATAGGCCTGATAGGCCTCCGCGTCCGTCACAGTGACATGGCCGATGATATAGCCCTTTGGCATGTTGTGTGCTCCTTGATATTGGTCTCTTTGTGGCACCATCTCTGGTTCATCTTGTGATGACAAGCGCGCGTTTGCCGGCTTGCGATGCCCGCTTTTGCAGCAGATGCGCCCGATGCGGGCATGTTTGGCGCTGTCAGTCGGCCCAATCGTTGACTTCACAACCGTCACGCTACTTTACCGATACGTCCCCATCGGAGAAGATCAATGCGTTTCCTGCCTGTTTTTGTGTTTGTACTGACTGCGACTGCGTCGATGCTGCAAGCCCAGGGCGGCCCCGCAGCGGTCAGCGTGCAAGCCGTGGAAATGCGTGCATTGGCCGAAACTGTCCCCGTCTTTGCCGAGGTGACAACGGCACGTGACGGCAATGTTGCGGGTCGTGTTGCCGGAAATGTCGATATGGTGGCTGTTCTCGCAGGTACGCGCGTGACAACGGGTGATCTGCTGGTCGAATTGAACGATGATCTGCTGACAATTCAGGTGGCCCAGTCCGAGGCGCAACTGGCTGAAGCCGCTGCAGGCATTGAAACCGCCCGTGCGCGTGTTGATCGGGCCCGCATCGCCCTTGACCGGATCGAGGCGTTGCGCGGCGGGTCATCCTTTAGCCAAGGGCGGTTTGACGATGCACAGGCCGATTTTCTCGAAGCGGAGGCCCAGTTTTTTGAAGCACAAGCCCGTGAGAAAAGCGCCGAGTCACGCCTTGCCGAAACCCGCTATCAGCTTGAGCAGAGCCGGATAACAGCGCCTTTTTCAGGTGTTGTCCTCGAAGTGAACACGATCCCCGGTGCCTTTATTCAGGCAGGCACGCCGCTGGTGCGTCTCTTGGACACGGACGCGTTTGAAGTGCAGGCCAGCGTGCCTTCACGCTACACCGCGTTTCTTGCGCCCGGTCAGGTCGTCACTGCCAACACCGAAACAGGTGCCGAATTGATGCTGGAACTCCGCGCCATTCTGCCGGTTGAGGACCCATCGACGCGCACCCGCGCTGTGCTTTTCGCGGCCCCTTCATTGTCCTCTGAAGGCAACGCGGCGGTCGGCCAGAGCTTGACCGTGAATATCCCCGTGGGGGCGGCACGCGATGTGCTATCCGTGCCCAAGGATGCGTTGGTGCAGGGCATGGGCGGTTGGACGGTCTTTGTCGCCGCCGATGATCAGGCCCAGCCGCGCAATGTGACCTTGGGCGTGCCTTTGGGGGACCGTTATGAAGTGGTCGATGGGCTGGCCCCCGGTGATCTGGTGGTGGTGCGCGGCAACGAACGCCTGCGTCCGGGCCAGGCGATTGCCTCCAATCTGTTGGAGACGAACTGATGGATATCATTCGCTACTCCATCGAGCGTCCTGTCGCCGTGATCGCTGCGGTGTTGATGGCGGTCCTCTT
>CAYZKE010000268.1:0-5240 GCA_964478505.1 uncultured Loktanella sp. | reverse complement strand
TGCCACCGGATCCGCCTCCCCATGCACTCCAACCTTGTTAGCCTCTTTTCCAATCAAGCCGACAGTTTGCACAAACACACGCCGCCTCTTGGTGATTCCCATGTCCCTGAAGTCTCCATTTTCGAACTTGTCTTCGGTGCTCATGTGGAACTGCGCGAGGGCTTCGGCATAGGTTTTGAGTTCATTGGCATTGACCGATGCTCCTGTGATCCGGTCAAAGGCAAGGCCAACTGCTTTGGTAGCGTTGCGCTCAAAAGGCGCGATTGGCTTTGGCCGGATGGCTTTGCGCGGGCGGCCTCTTTGGGTCGGGTCGACATCGACAGGTGCATCAGCTTCGGCAAACGCACCTGACCGGGCAATGAAGGCTGTTAGGAACCCGAACGGCTTCACTTGCTCTGCATAGTGTTTGTCCCCGTTCCAGGTGTCCATCCATTTGAGCAAGGTGGGACTGGTCGCGCCATATCTGCTGATGCAAGGCAATCCGAACGCAGGGTGATAGTCCAGTTTGACAATGTTCGGGCTGTCTCCGTGTGCCGCCTCAATGACCTTTAGCCAGTAGTGATGCTGCCAGAGGCTCACACCAGTTGCGGATGCCCCTGCATCGGGGATGCCAAGGCCTTCAGGCAGGTCTTCAGCGCCATAGGGAGGCATGAGATGCCCAAGGCCATGCGCGGATGCCTTGCGCAGGAGTGGGTTGCCATCCTGGTCCAGGTTGTAGAGCGCATAACGTTTGGCCGATATCGCGAGGCAATAGAGGAGCTGATGGTGTTTGGTGCCTGGTTTGAAGTTGGCATCTTCAACATCGAGGATCGATCCCGGCTTACGGTAGGGGTTGAGTGCTTCGAACCAATCAATGACAGCGCGTCCACATTGCAGGAAGGTCTCGCGATCCATGTCTTCGGGCTTGGCCATCGCCAAACTGTCCGTATCACAGAACACCCAACCAAGACCTTGGTCTGAAGCCACTCGCTCCGACAAAGCCAACATCAGCCGTGCCGCCCCAGTGATCAGTGTTCCCAAGAGTGGATGGAAATACCTGCCAGGCTCTTCCACGGCTAATGTCATCACGCTTTGCCGCTCACCGCTCGGACCGCAAACATCAAGTGGCTCTGGCTTGGGCGCGTCATCCCGATTGACCTCAATGAAGATGCCATAGCTGGTCGAGTTGGCAACAATCTTGATGGCCTGTTGGACCGGATCACCGTTCGCTCGGGCCTCGTCGCGCAGGTCGATCAACCGTGTAAACAAATCCTCGGTCGCGGGATCGACGCGATAAGCAGGCTTTCCAAACAGGTCGATCTTTTGCAGATCAGATTGCACACCCACCGGGGCAAACGTCATCGCCGTATCAATGATCGGTGTCTTGCCCGTCAGCAATTTGGATGCCACGCAATCGGCTAAGGTGTACCAAAGCGGCTCAGGGTTTGTGACGTGGTTCAAACCGATGGTATTGGTTTTGCCATCGTATTTGGCCCGCACTGGCAGAAGGTCGCCATCTGTTCTGATCTGTACGAGAGTACGCAGCCGCTTCCAGATCGCAGGCGATTGCATATCCTCCAGCGATACAGTCTTCAGGAAGTCTTGGACGTCCGCCGTATCATCCTCAATCGCGATCTCTTCCCCGATGACAAATTCCCACAACCCCATCAGCGCACTGACGGTCGGATACATGGATTTGAAGTCGCAGTAGAGCACCTGCGTAGGCTTACGCCTGATCCGGACTTCAGCACGCCCGCCATAGTAGGCACACATGATCTGACCAAAAACCTCGCGGGGGAAGTCGGGCAGGTTTCCCAGAAACGGTGTGATCTCCATCTGCTTGAGGTAGGCCTTACCAATACTGGCCTCGCTAAGGATACGATGGACGCCTGTCTCAAGGCCGTGCGCATCATAGCGTTTGGACAGTTCCTCAAAGCACTCCCAGGTCGCTTGGACATCTGTCCGCGCATATTCGAGGTAGTCCGGCGTAATCGGCCCGCCGTGTTCATCTGTCTTGAGCTTCTGCACAGGTGTCTTGAGGAACTTGCACAGGCTATCGAGGGAAAAACTGCGACTGGTTAATGCCGCTGCAAGTGTTTTGACGTCGACAAAGTATCCACGGTTATGATGCACCTTCATTCCGCGTTTGCGCATGCCGCGTGGCGTATCCTGTTTTCCGGGCTTGGCAAAATCCATGAGTGCCGCCCGTGCGCTCAGATGCTTCACCCTGATCTGCGGATCGCTCTTGTAGCGGGTCAGGTGGAAGGTGAACCCACCCCGCATCGATCCACGCGCAGCCCCGTGATTGATCGCAATCCGCGAGATATCAAAAGGCAGATTAAATCCAACCAACAAACCACTGCGCAGATAGGCGATTTTCAGGAACACATCCTTGCGGAATTGATCGGCAGACATGACCTTCAAACCCCGCTCAGCTGCATAGCTCTGGATCAGCGCGATGTCCTCACTGGTCAGGGTTTCTGTGTCGTAGAACAAACCTTCTTCACGCAATGCGCCCGCCTTGCGGATTTGATAGACCCCAACACGCAAGCTCTGCGCCGCATCGACGGTGGTTTCGCAATCAAAGATCAGCGTCCAAGGCGAGGGTTTGTCCTCTCTCTTACCTCGTGGCTCTGCCGCCAAAGGCCGCGAACCTGGTTTCTCGGTATAGGCACGCACGAAGATTTCTGAGGGGCTTGGTAGGCTCATGTCACCCCCTCCGGCTCATACGGCAAGACGTGCTCGGCTTGCTCAAGCAGCCAATGCCCAAAGCCCGCCAGTGTTTCCGCGATCATCTTCAAGAAGTCAGACACGGCAATCAGATACCGCCCAATCATCTCCATCTGCGGATTGTCGGTGGTGGGTGCGTAGCTGTAGTCCTTTTCCGCGTCGCTCTGCTCTCTGTGACACGTACTGCACAGGACAGCGGCGTCATCATGGAACTTGCGCGGCGCAACATGCGCCAGCTCCATCGCAGCAGGGCTCTTGCAATATCCACACCCGACGCAGATCGGATCGCGGGTCCGCAAGCGCCGGAAATCCTTCTCGCGGCGCGTCTCGATATCTTCATATGTCTTGGTCATCGTCATTCTCCTAGTTTGATACGATTTGGTAGATTTCGTGGAACGCGGGGGCATCAGCCGCAGCGTGTCGGTAAAGTGCGTTCGGGTCGGTCTCGAAGGGAAAGAAGGTGCCGCGCATGTCGGTCAGGCCGTCACCATCGAAGGGTTCCAGCCAGATTGGATCATTGGACCTGAGGAATTCGCCAGCAGCGTGGAAGTACTCACCTGCCTTTTGCGCGTCGGCAAAGCTGGCAACTGTCACTGATCGGGTTTCGCCCCGCGAGATGATGGCCACGCGCCTCGGGCGATCATCGGTCATTACCCAAGTGCGCCCGGATCGCACTGCAAGCTGACGTCCATAGATGAACCTGCGCAGCCGTTCCGCCGATACACCGGCAGTTTGGGCCGCAGCCTTTTGGGTTGCACCGCGCCGCATGGCCTTGAGTGCCGCCTCAAGCAGATCATCTGGATTGGGAGCCTGCACCCCTGATGCGCTTGCCTCGGTGATGGCGGGATGCCCGCGCGCCTGTGATCGGCTCAGGCCCTTTGCCAAACCGCGCTCAATGCGACGGCGGTACTCGGCTTTGTAGTCGCGTTTGCGTGCCAAAGGCTGGCCTCCATAACGTACCAGGCGGGATTGCCAGGCATGTCACAGAGGTTGGCTTAGGCTGCTGATGATTCGTCAGACTGGATAAACGGACAAACGGTCAAACACTAATTACGAAAGCGATTTAAGGAATTATTCAAATTGCTTTTGAACGATATTTATATGTTTTCGAATGGTATCTTCGTGAAAGCCTTTTCCATAAACATCAATGTCCGAGTTTTCCTTCTTAATGCTTTGACGTACAGCTAAGGCCTTGTCTTTATTTGTTAAATCAACGTATTCTGGATTTCTTTTGAAAAGCAAATAGGCATGTTTTTGAATTAATTGGCCATTTGATGGGCGTCCAATTGTAGGATTTAGCGTTATTTCTGGCGCTTCCTCTGGGGCTATTATCCTGATCCTTTGGTACGCATAAGCTTGATCATGGGCTGCGTTTTGATCCCAATTGATATTGGGCTTTGCCCAAAATTCTGAACCAATGCGCCTTGGTGATCGCGCAGCCTTAGGCTTTACGGGAAAGCCATAGGCAATGAGATCTTCTTCCTGAAGCCATTCCAACAGATCAGACTTCATGATGTCCGCGATCTTGGCCCGTTTTAGAGGTGCATCCTTTGCCCTCTGATATGAACCAACAATGCTTGCCATCGCGGCTAAAGGGCTTTGTTCAGCGATAGGTCGGGGAGGCGAATAGCTCCCCAATGCGTCGTACTCTTCACGCCGCTTTTCATTTGACCAAGCATACCAGGCATCATCCAGGGATGTGCCTTTTTCCCATATTTCACGAGGCGTTAGGGTCATCTTGGTGTATAAAAATCCTACGCTATTTTTGCCATTCGAGCAGGACAGATCATGTTTGTTTCATCTATTGAGAGTCAAGTATCACCATCCGCTGATGATTGGGCTGAACGATCAAAATACTGGTTGGCCAACATCCAAGCACATACGCCAAAGCGAAAACGGCGGGAGCGGCAAGCGACACCCCTCATTCTTGCTGGGCAAGGGATTTCACTAAGGGTCGAGAAGGCCACCCTTTTGATTAGTGACGGGCATACGCACTTTCCAGACGAAGCGCGGGTCTATCGCTTTTTCAAAGGTGATCTGAAATTGCCACCTCGGATAGTACTCGTTGATGGTTCGGGGCAAATCACACTCGATGCCTTAGACTGGTTGGCTGATCAGGGCGTCACGTTGCTGCGGCTTAGGTGGGACGGACGGCTTGCCGGCCTATTGGGGGCTGATGCAGGTGCAGTGGACTACAAGGCCCTTACTTGGCAGCGCCAAACGCAAGCCGATGAACAAGCCCGACTTGCTTTTGCCGTCCCCTTGATACGGTCAAAGGCGCGGGCCACACTGAACAACTTGCTTACCATTCTCCCACCATCACACTCCCGCGGTAAGGCAATCGATACGGCCAAGACCGCCATCAGCGAACTTGGCAAATCACCGCCGCAAACCATTGGTGAACTCTTGGCAGTAGAAGGCCGGATCGCTGCTGGTTATTTCTTTGCTTGGCGGGCTCTGCAAATCCAGTGGAAAGCGGAAGGCAAGTATCCAATTCATGATGACTGGCGGCGGTATTTTTCGCGAGCCTC
>CAYZKE010000267.1:0-5263 GCA_964478505.1 uncultured Loktanella sp. | reverse complement strand
GGCCGGACCGATGTGCCCAAGATCGTGGATTGGTACATGCAGGGCAAGATCGAGATCGACCCGATGATTACCCACAAGCTGAGCCTTGATGACATCAACAAGGGCTTTGATCTGATGCATGAGGGCAAATCCATCCGGGCTGTGGTTGAGTTTTAGGAGCTTTCCCGAGTGAAACCCAAAGGCCCGGTCATTGATCGGGCCTTTTTCGTAAAATGGGAAACGTGGTTTTATCTTTACTCCAGACGCGTTAGCGTTGTGATGTAGCCACCGTCATTCCAAATCACCCCAAGTCAAGGAACCTCGCCCGTGTCCAAAGACCGTATGCTGCTGGCCGTCTTGATTGATGCCGATAATATCCCTGCGAAATATGCCGCCGATATCATGCGCGAGATCACGACCTACGGTGAACCTGCGCTGCGGCGTGTGTATGGTGACTGGTCCAGTCCCGCGCTGGGCAATTGGAAAAAGGTGGTTATGGAACTGGGCATGGTCGCCAATCAGGAAACCGCCAATACCAAAGGTAAGAACGCCAGTGATATCGGACTGGTGATTGACGCGATGGATATTTTGCACACTGGCCGCTTTGACGGCTTTGTGCTGGTGTCTTCGGACAGTGATTTCACCGCCCTTGCCAACCGCATGCGCGAAAACGGGGTCGAAGTGATTGGTATCGGCGAAAGCAAAGCGCCGGTCAGTCTGCGCAATGTCTGCAATCGCTTTATCCTGATCGAGAACATTGTCAGCGCCGACAAGGAAGCCGAGAAGCCGCAGAAGGCTGGGAAACCGGAGCAGCAGACAACAAATGACCGTCACCCGCCGTCCGAGGCGATCCCGCTGGTGATCAAGGCAATGAATAGTATTGATCCCGAGGGCGAGTGGTTTTCGCTGGGCCAACTTGGTCAGTATATTACCCGTGCCAGTCCTGACTTTGATCCGCGCACCTATGGTAGCCCGAAACTGAGTGATTTGCTGGAAAAGACTGGGCGGTTCGAGATCAAGAAGGCTCAAGGGCGCAATGTTGAGGTGCGGCGGCTGGATTAAACCCCGTAGCGCGCCATAAACATATCGACTGCACCGTCGATCACGCGCTGTTTCTCGGCTGGCGTGAATTCATCATCCATGTTGAACACCATACGCGGAAACAGGTCTGCTTTGCAGAGTTCATGGAATTGTTCCGCCGCCAGTTCGAAATCGGTGATCGCCAGTTCGTTTTTTTCCACAGCTTTGTGGAAGAAATCTACCAAACGGCCACGGATCAAAAGCGGGCCGCTTTCGTAAAACTCACGCCCCAACTCCGGGAAACGGTCACTTTCGCCCACACAAATCCGGAAAATGCGTTTGCCGAATTGTGAAGTAATGAAATCCACCATCTCGATCGCAATCGCATTCAGCACCTGCCGCACGGGCGCATCCATATTGATCGTTTCGATTGCATGTTCGGCCTGACGGGCGCATTCCGTTTTGGCCACTTGCATGAACAAAAAGCGCTTGTCGGGGAAATAGCTATAGAGCGTTGCCTTAGACACACCCGCCGCCTTGGCGATGTCATCAACCGAGGCCCCTTCGAAACCGTCAGACAAAAAGACTTGTCGGGCGCCTTCCAGCACCTGATCAAATTTGCGTCCTTTTTTGGGTTGTGGCGTGCCGTCGGGCATCTTGGGCTCCTTACAGGTCTGCATCATAGAACGATCAGTTCACTTGCGGCAAGGACATAGCAGCGACGGGGCGCCAGGAGAATAAAACCCCATCGCTGCAACAGCACTACTTGCCCAGCAGGGTGCAAGTCTCGCTGGAAAGCGTGCCAAGGTTGGCATAACCTTTGGTCGTCTCAGGTGAGGGTTGAGACGTTTGGGTCTGCGTAGATGTATCCGTCTGCGTCGACTGGGCAGAGACGGCGCCTGCAGCAACAGCGATGCCGGCGGCGATCAGGATAAAGAAGAGACGAGACATGGCTGAGTCCTGCTTTTTCTGTGCGTGACACCTATCTAAACCGATTAGTTCAGATTGCAAGGCATTTAGTGAATGATTTGTTTTGCTTTTTTGCTTGAGATTTCTGCTACAGATCATAACTTAGAACAATTCTAAGAAAGGATCGCACGCATGTTGCAATCATTCGGTTACCGCCGCCGCTTCAGTGAACTCTCAGAACAAGAGGTCTTGGCGCTCGCGATTTCATCAGAAGAGGATGATGCCCGTATCTATCGCGGTTACGCGGAACGGTTGCGTGCGGAATACCCCGCCTCAGCGGCCATCTTTGACGGTATGGCTAAAGAAGAGGATGGCCAT
This sequence comes from uncultured Loktanella sp., assembly GCA_964478505.1. Classification (GTDB taxonomy): domain Bacteria; phylum Pseudomonadota; class Alphaproteobacteria; order Rhodobacterales; family Rhodobacteraceae; genus Yoonia. The sequence continues at coordinate 2,977 of CAYZKE010000267.1, read as the reverse complement.
CGCCAGCGGCTGATCGATTTGCACCGCACACGTTTTGGCGAAGTGATCCCGCTGATCCGCCGCGAACATGTTTCGGGGTTCTATGCCCGCCGTCCGGTCTGGCTGGTCGAAAACCTCGGGCTTGAGCGCATCCGTGATGAGGCGGCCCAGATGGAGCGGGATGCGGAGCGGTTCTATCTGGCGGCTGCCGCTGCGACGACCGATGCGGCAACGCGTAAGCTCTTGGGTGATCTTGCGGCTGCCGAGGCAGGTCATTCGGACAAGGCCCATGAACTGGCCGAAGCGCATCTTACAGGTGACACCAAATCAGAGGAAGAGTCCGCGGCCCACAGGCAGTTTGTCCTGACGTGGGTGCAGCCGGGTCTTGCCGGTTTGATGGACGGTTCTGTCTCGACCCTTGCGCCGATCTTTGCGGTGGCTTTCGCGACCCAAGACACATGGACCACCTTCCTTGTCGGTTTGGCGGCTTCGGTGGGTGCCGGCATCTCGATGGGCTTCACGGAAGCCGCTTCGGATGACGGCCAAATCTCGGGACGGGGGTCACCCTACAAACGCGGTTTGGCGGCGGGTGTGATGACAACAATCGGTGGTCTGGGCCATGCGTTGCCCTATCTCATCACCGATTTCTGGACCGCCACGATCATTGCATTGATGGTTGTTTTTGTCGAGCTTTGGGCGATTGCCTGGATCCAGAACCGCTATATGCAGACACCTTGGCTCAAGGCCATTTTTCAGGTGGTTCTGGGTGGTGCCCTGGTCTTTGGGGCCGGTGCTTTGATTGGTGCGGGCTAGACGTCGCGGACCATCGTCGTTGAGGCGCTGAAGCCAAAGATATGTCGCAATAGGCCGATCCTCACGGTCTTGACCTCTTTGAACCCCACGTGCCGGTAAAGCGCCTTGGCGCGCGGGTTCGTGTCGACCACATCCAGTCTGACCTGATCAAAACCGCGGCGCCTTGCCTCATCCACGATTGCATCAAGCAGCGCGGTGCCCACGCCCATCCCACGCGCTTCGGGGGCGACAAAAAGGCCGTCCATCAAGAAGCGTTCGTTCTCGGTGTCGCGTTCCAGCAGGGACAGGAGCGAACAGCGAATAGCAGCACTGACCCAGCCATAGACCCTGCGCAGGTCGCTGAAATCACCACCGACCAAAGCCCCTTGCGCGGTTTTGAACCCCGCAATGCCCAACAGCCGTCCGTTGTCGTCATGGGCGCAGATGCCATGATCCGGCCGCAGAACCGAGCGTACAAACATCACGGCCTGATACTTGGGGCCCATTGTAAAACCGAGCTTCTCACCAAAAGCATCCCAGTAGAGGGAAGCCGCTTCCTCGCGGTCTTTTTCGGGAATGCCGACAGTAATTTTCATGCATCAAAACTATGGAATGGAAGAAAGGCGACCGGATCACCGGGTGCGACCTTTTGCGCCGGATCGGCGAGTTCCACAAGCCCTGTTGCCCAGCTTAGCCCGGATACGCGGCCTGATCCTTCGGAGGGGAAAACCACTGCGGCGCCGTTTTCGATCCGCGCGCGCAGGTATTCACGACGGCCTTCCTTTTTGGATTTGGTGAAACCGGCGGGTACCATATAGCGCACGGGCGTTTGCCATGTGCCACCTGCCAGAACCCGCAGGGCGGGCGCGACAAAGACCAGCGCGCAAACCATCGCCGCGACCGGATTACCGGGCAGGCCAAAGACCGGTTTGCTATGCCATTGTCCCATCGCAAGCGGGCGTCCGGGTTTCATAGCGATCCGCCAAAGCGCGAAGGACCCTGTGTCTTTGAGAAGGGCAGACATATGGTCTTCATCCCCCGCCGATGCGCCGCCGGATGACACGATCACATCGCAGCGCTTGGCGGCATCATCAAGGATAACGCGCAGGCGGTCACGTTTGTCAGGCGCGCGGCCAAGGTCGATCACATCGTAACCCCATTGACCGACCAAAGCCGAAAGCATGGGGCGGTTTGCATCAAAGATCTGCCCGTCGGTCGCCGCGTCGCCGGGATCACGCAACTCGTCACCGGTCGAGAGAATGCCAACCTTCAATTGCTGATGAACGCGAAGTTTGTTCACACCGGCAGCGGCCATCGTTCCAATATCTGCTGCGGTAAGCTTGCGCCCTGCATGCAGGATGACCTGCCCTGCCTGCATATCCTCGCCTGCTTTGCGCGCATTCGCGCCCTGTTTGATAGGGCCGTGAAAGCTGACTTCTGGGGCGGTCGCGCTGACGTCTTCTTGCAGCACCACGGTGTCCACGCCTTGCGGCAGGTTCGCACCGGTCAGAATACGGATTGCGTGGCCTGCGGGGACGTTTCCGGCAAATGGCGCGCCTGCGGCAGCGCGGCCCTGCACCATGGGCAGACGGTTGATGCCTTCGGGGGCGGGGCCTGCGAAACCATAGCCGTCAACGGCGGCATTGGGGGCGGGCGGATGCGCGCGCGCGGCGGTGACGTCCGCTGCGAGAATGCAGTTGGCCGCGTCTTTGAGGGGGATGTTCCGCGTGCCTGTGACGCAGGACAGCTCATGGCGCAAATGGTCGAGGGCCGTTTCGACAGGTGTCCAATGCGCGCCTTGCGGCATCGCAAAGCAGTCGTTCTTCAGCGGGGGTGGAAGGGGCCCTTGTGTCAGCAGCGCTTCATGGCCAAGACCGAGAATCCAGCCCTCTGTGTTGGCGGGGACATCAAGCAAGCGTGCAAGGTTCTCGGCGGGCATCGCCGAGAGCGTTTCTGCCATTACCTGCACTTGATGCGCGTCTTTGATCTGGCCCTCAGGCTGGGTTGCGGCGATGTTTTTTGCGATCAGTGAGGGCCAGATTTCGACCAGCGCGATGGGTGTCGAGAGCGGTTCGAACGGCCAAGTGGTGAGCGCATCGCCAAAGGTTTTGCGCAGGCGGGCGAGCATGGGCAACCCCATGATCACCTGACTGCCGACCGCCCCCGCACCCGAAAGCTGCCAGACGGGCAACGCGCCTTTGGCCCG
>CAYZKE010000266.1:0-5269 GCA_964478505.1 uncultured Loktanella sp. | reverse complement strand
AAACCCCGCAGACCATCAAGCACGAATTGCACGGCCAGAGCCGCCAGCAACATGCCCAAAAGACGGGTGACGATGTTCAGCCCGGTTTTGCCCAAGGCGCGTTCTATCGCGGGCGCGGCAAGAAAGGCCAGCAAAACGATCAGCAGCACCGCAAAGATGACGCCCGCGATGGCGCCCATATCGGCGGCACCCTGTGCCTCGCCTGCCAGCAGGATCACCGTGGTGATGGCACCGGGGCCGACAATCAGGGGCAGCGCCAGCGGAAAGACCGACGGATCATCCTGGTGTTCGGCCTGTCCTTCGGCGGCCTCACCGGCGCGCCGCGCCTGCCGGCGTTGGAAAAGCATATCGAGCGCGGTCAGAAAAAGCAGGATCCCACCCGCGATGCGGAAGGCATCCATCGAGATACCGATGAAGCCCAATACGGCCTCGCCCAGCACCAGAAACACCATCATCAGGCCAACGGCGACCAGAAAGGCGCGCAGGGCAATGGCGCGGCGTTGCTGCGCGGTCATGCCTTGGGTCAGCGCAATGAAGACAGGCGCAAGACCGGGGGGATCGATGATGATGAACAGCGTGGTGAAGGCTGCGATGAGGGCTGGTATTTCGGTCATGGTCTTGTGTCTGCCAGATGGGACCGCGCGGTGGCAAGGGCAGGATTGCCTCCGGCGGAAGTTTGAGGGGACGCAGAAAGTCCGGGATCAGCTTTTCTCGGCTTTTTCGAGTTTCTCGAGCGATGCCATCCACATGGTTTCGGCGCGGTCCAGACCGTCCATTACTTCGGCGTATTTCTTGTTCCATGTGGCAAGCTCGCCCGCCTTGCCATCCTCGTAGAGTACCGGATCGGCCAGTTTCTTGGCGAGTTTGTCACGCATGTCGTTGATTTTCTTGACCCGCTCTTCGTTGTTGCGCACCTCTTTGCGCAACGCGGCAATCGCTTCGCGCGAGGGTTTCGGCGCTTTGACGGGGGCGGGTTTTTCCTTTTCGCGGGGCTTTTCCGGCGTCAGCAGCATTTTGCGATAGGCGTTCAGGTCGTCATCGTAAGTTGTGACATGGCCGTCTTTCACAAGCCACAGACGGTCGGCCACCATGGACAAAAGGTGCATGTCGTGGCTGACAAGGATCACCGCACCGGAATAGGCGGTCAGTGCCTCAACCAGCGCTTCGCGGCTTTCGATATCAAGGTGGTTGGTCGGCTCGTCGAGGATCAGAAGGTGGGGCGCGGGCAGGGTGGCCAAAAGCAGCGACAGACGTGCCTTTTGCCCCCCCGACAGACGACCCACCGCGGTATCGGCCTGATCGGCGCCAAGTCCGAAACCGGCAAGACGGGCGCGCAGCTTGGCCTGGCCTTCATTGGGGCGTTCGCGGAAGAGGTGGTCAAGCGGGGTTTCCTCGATCCGCAGCTCATCCACCTGATGCTGGGCGAAAAAGCCGATGCGCAATTTGTTTGAGGTCACCATTTTCCCGCGTGCCAGCGGCAGGCGGTCCGAGAGCATTTTCGACAGGGTCGATTTGCCCTCACCGTTGCGCCCCAGCAGCGCGATCCGGTCATCCTGGTCAATCCGCAGGTTCAGATCATGCAGCACGATGGTATTGCCATAGCCCACTGCCGCCCCTTCGGTGGCGATGATCGGCGGCGAGAGTTCTTCCGGCTCGGGGAAGGTAAAGACCGTGCGTGCCGCATCTTCGGGCGCGCGGATCGTTTCCATCTTTTCGAGCATCTTCACGCGCGATTGTGCCTGTTTCGCCTTTGAGGCTTTTGCCTTGAAACGGTCAACAAAGGCCTGCAAATGCGCGCGCTGTGCGTCCTGCTTTTTCGCAGCCGCAGCCTGCACCGCGCGGTTGGCGGCGCGTTGGCGTGCGAAGGTGTCATAGGGGCCGGTGTAGTAGATCAGGCCCTTGTCTTCGAGGTGCAGAATGCCGCCGACCGAGCGGTTCAGGAGTTCACGGTCGTGGCTGACGATCAGCACGGTGTGGGGGTATTTGACAAGATAGGCTTCGAGCCAGAGCGCGCCTTCAAGGTCGAGATAGTTTGTCGGCTCGTCGAGCAGCAACAGATCGGGTTCGGAAAACAGCACAGCTGCGAGGGCCACGCGCATGCGCCATCCGCCCGAAAAGGCGGAACAGGGCATCTGTTGCTCTTCATGGGTAAAGCCCAGACCACGCAGGATGGTGGCGGCGCGCGCCTCGGCGGACCATGCCTCGATATCGGCCAGACGTGTCTGCACTTCGGCAATACGCGCGGGGTCTGTGGCGGTCTCGGCCTCGGCCAAAAGCGCCTCGCGTTCGGTATCGGCGCGCAAGACGGTGTTGATCAACGACACCTCGTTGCCGGGCACTTCCTGGCTGACGCCGCCGATCTTCCAGCCTTTGGGGATACTGACACTACCGGTATCAAGCACCATTTCGCCGCGGATCACCCGAAACAGCGTGGTCTTGCCCGAGCCATTGCGCCCCACAAGCCCGACCTTATGGCCGGCAGGGATGGTGACGGTTGCGTGTTCGACCAGAGTGCGGCCTTCGACAGAATAGGTGATATCTGAAATCTTGAGCATATGCGCGCTATGATTGATCGTCTGGGCGGGGTCAATCACCCGTTTTCTGCAGCCCTGCGATTGTTGTGGCTGGTGCCATGAGGGGCAGGTTGCTAAGCGGTGGATATGGATACGCCGCGCACGATCTTTCTGGCCAGTCTCACCATCGTGGGTTTCGGCATGCTTTGGGGCTTTTACTGGCTGCCGTTACGCCAGATTGATGCGCTGGGGCTGACGGGGCCTTGGGGCACTGTGGCGATCATAGTCGTGGCTGTGCTGGTCACGGCCCCTTGGGGATGGCGCGGGCGCCATCGGCTCCTCAGGTCGCACCCCATGGCTGTTGCCTCGCTGGTCCTGGGCGGCTGTTCGCTGATGTTTTACTCGCTGGGCCTGCTCTACGGTCGCGTGGCGATTATTGTGATCCTGTTCTATCTTACTCCGATCTGGAGCACGCTCATCGGGCGATACCTGATGGGTTGGCCGATCACGGGGCCCCGCATTGCCGCGCTTCTGGCAGGCATTGCAGGGCTTGTGCTGATGCTGGGCGGGGATGGTGAACTGCCGGTGCCCCGCGGGCTTGGCGAATGGCTTGGCCTGACAAGTGGGATTCTCTGGGCCGTGGCCTCGATCGGGATCAAGGTTAAGGCGACGGCGGGGCCTGCGGAAAGCACGTTCCTGTTTGCCGTGGGGGCCTTGGGAGGCGGGCTGATTCTGGCGCCGCTCGTGGCCCCTTTGCCGGATATCGCGGCACTGCCGCAACCGGGCGCCGTTGCCTTTTGGGTGGTATTCTCTGCTACCTTGTGGTGGGCGCTTTCAATCGTTGGCCTGCTCTGGGCCACGACGAAGCTGGAACCGGCGCGCGTGGGGATTTTGATGATCTCGGAGGTGCTGGTCAGTGTAGCCTCGGCCTCGGTGATTGCCGGTGAGGTGTTGTCGCCTGCCGAATGGATCGGCGGCAGTTTGGTCTTGATTGCAGGTGTGCTGGAGTTTCTTCCCGAACGGAAAAGGAAACCTGCCTAGCCCTGTGTCGGCCATGCGTGGTGTTCGTCGTCAATCACCAAAGCATGGGCGTGCCTGTGACCGCCGCCTGCAAGATGGGGGTGATTGTCGGGCAGGTCGTCATGGCTGTGGGTGACGATCACCGGATCGCCCACGGGCCACAGACGCAGGGCAGCGGTGAGCCCGATGGCTCCGACGACGGCCAGAATACCCAAAGTCGGCCCCATCCCCCAGGCGGTCATTGCGTTCCCCGCCAGCGGATAGGTAAAGAGCCAGCACACATGCGACAGCGCGAATTGCGCGGTAAAAATTGCCTGGCGGTCCTCGGCATGGGCCGAGCGGCGCAAGAGCCTGCCCTGGGGCGTGAGCGTCGCTGAATACCCGAGGCCGAGAAGGGCCCAGAGTGCGAGGAACACGGGCCAGGTGACGGTAATAAAGGCCTGGAGTGCCATAAGCACCGTGAGAAGAGCCGCGCCGGTCAGCATGACAGGACGATCACTGAGGCGTTTGAGCATGGCTGGCAGCGCCAGCGCCGCGATCATGGAACCGCCGCCAAAGGCCGCCAGCGCAATCGCCACATCGCCGTCGGTGCCGCCAAAGCCGCTGCGCACGACGACCACGGTATTCACAATCACAAAGGCGCTTGCGGCAGCGGCGGTCAGCGTGAGCGCCAGCAGGCCGCGCAGGCGGGGGGTGGCCAGATAAATCCGCACGCCGCGCGTCAGGCGCGCACGGAAGGGGCGGTCTTTGGTGCGTTGGCGGGCAGGCAGCAGCGTGCCCCAGATCAGGAAGGCTGAAAAGGCAAAGCCGATCACGGTGCCCCCAAAAAGCCAGTGATAGCTGATCATCAGCAAGAGCAGACCTGCCAATGCGGGGCTGATGAGGTTTTCCAGATCATAGGCCAGCCGTGAGAGCGAGAGAGCGCGGGCATAGTCGTCTTCATCCTCCAAAACATCAGGGATTGTCGCCTGATACGCGGGCGTGAACGTCGCCGATGCGGTTTGCAGCAGGAAAATGGCGAGATAAATCTGCCAGACCTCGCTGATAAAGGGCAGGGACAGGGCGACCGCAGCACGCACAAGATCTGCCATGATCAACACAGGCTTGCGCGGCAGGTTTGCGACCAGAGCGCCGGCAACCGGGGACAGGCCCACATAGGCCACCATCTTGATCGCATAGGCCGTGCCCAGCACAGCACCCGCAGCAGCCCCCGCCAGATCAAATGCCAGCAAGCCAAGGGCCACGGTCAAGAGCCCCGTACCCAATAGCGCCACCACCTGTGCGGCGAAGAGGCGACCAAAGATAGGGTGTCTGATGAGGGTCCACATGACGCCACGCTAGCGGGTCACAGGGGGCGGCGCAATTCACGCCTTTTCATGGGCAGACGTGCATGGTAGGGCGCAGCCATCATTTCACCGCGGCATCCGCCGCGTAAATCATCAAGAGGCTCACATGGCTATCCAGCGTACTTTTTCCATCATCAAACCCGACGCCACCAAGCGTAACCTGACAGGTGCAATCACCGCGAAATTCGAAGAAGCAGGCCTGCGCGTTGTCGCATCCAAGCGCATCCAGCTGACACTGGCACAGGCGCAGCAGTTCTACGGTGTGCACTCCGAGCGTCCGTTCTTTGACGAGCTGTGCGAATTCATGATCTCTGAGCCGATTGTTGTGCAGGTTCTTGAAGGCGAAGACGCGATTGCAAAGAACCGCGAAGTCATGGGTGCAACAAACCC
>CAYZKE010000265.1:0-5285 GCA_964478505.1 uncultured Loktanella sp. | reverse complement strand
CTGGGTCAGGTCGAACTGCTGGTGCAGCTTTGCTATGTGGTCTTCCTCGGGATGATCGGCACGATGATGTTCATCGAGAGCCTGAATGCAATCCGCAGATCGTCCAAGCCCGGCGGCGCTGCGCCCAAGCGGCGCAAGCACAACTGGGTTCACAACCTGCCCTTCAAAATGAAGTTCCGCGTCTCCGGCCTGTATATCTCGGTTATCCCACCGCTGATGGTCGGAATTCTTGTCGGTGTACTGGCGGCCATCATGGGTGTCGGCGGTGGCTTTATCATGGTGCCTGCCATGATCTATCTGCTGGGCATGCCCACCAAAGTCGTTGTGGGCACGTCCCTGTTCCAGATCATCTTTGTGACCGCTTTCACGACGATGCTGCATGCAACAACGAACTTCACCGTTGATGTCGTCCTCGCAGTGCTTCTGCTCGTAGGCGGCGTGATCGGTGCGCAAATTGGCACACGGATTGGTGTGAAAATGAAGGCCGAGCAGCTGCGTATCTGGCTGGCCATCATGGTTCTCGCCGTGTGCGGCAAGCTGGCGTTTGATCTGCTTGTCATGCCGGCCGAGCTCTTCTCTCTGGGCGCAGGGGGGCACTCATGATCCGCCTTATAGCGCTACTGCTCTTGCTGGCTGTTCCTGCGAAAGCCGAAGAGATCGTGCTGGGATTGAGCCAGGACGAGGTCGCGATCACCGCGACATTCGAAGGCTCCGAAATCCTGATCTTTGGCGCCATCAAGCGTGATGGTCCGGTCGAGGTTCCGGGCGATCTGGGTGTGATTGTCACGATTGCAGGCCCTGACGAACCGGTCACTGTCCGCAAGAAAGATCGCCGCCTCGGCATCTGGGTGAATACGGAAGCCGTAGAGATCGAAGTCGCACCCACATTCTATGCTGTTGCAACAAACCGGCCATTGGACGAAATCCTGACGTCAACCGAAGATCTGAACACACGCATCAGCATGCAGCGGGCCATCCGTTCGGTCGGTGCAACAGCTGAAAGTGCACAGAACTTTACAGACGCACTGGTCCGCATCCGCGCGTCACAAGGACTGTACCAGACCATCCCCGAGGGCGTCTCGGTTGCAGAAGAAGCGCTGTTCCGCGCGCTGATCCCATTGCCTGCAAACCTGACCGAAGGTGACTATGTCGCCGAGATTTACCTGACACGGGATAAGCGGATCATTGATCTTTACACCACAACCATTCCCGTCAAGAAGGTAGGGCTGGAACGCTGGCTCTATAACCTCGCGCATGAAAACCCGTTCCTTTACGGGCTGATGTCGCTGTCGATCGCTATCGCAGCAGGCTGGGGCGCATCCGCCGCATTCAGCGCGTTCCGCCGTTAACCGCGCCCGATATGCGGCATCTTTGTCGCCATCACCATCATGGACTGCACATTCGCCTCGGGCGGCAATGTTGCCATGTGAAAGACCGACCGCGCCACATCCTCAACCGCCATGCTTGGCAGCGGATCCAAACCCTGCGCAGCGCGCGTTTTTTCAAGGTTCAGCACCAGATCGGTGCGCGCGTTGCCGATATCAATCTGACCGCAGGCAATATTGAAAGCGCGCCCATCAAGTGACAGCGTCTTGGTCAGCCCGCTGACACCGTGCTTGGTCGTTGTATAACACACAGACCCTTCGCGCGGTGTGTAGGCCGAGATGGACCCGTTGTTGATAATCCGCCCGCCCTGCGGCTTTTGCTGGCGCATCAGGCAAAAAGCGGCACGGGCGCAGAGAAACATTCCTGTCAGATTGACGTCCAACACAGCTTTCCAGTCCTCCGACGCGATCTTGTCGATGGTCGTCTGCGGTCCGAACATACCTGCATTGTTGAACAGCACATCGATATGCCCAAAGCGCGTAAAGGCGACATCGACCGCGGTTTCGTCGGTGACATCACAGGGCAAAAGAACGGCATTCTCATGCGCCATTTCCTCAAGCTTCTCCGTACGCCGCGCGATCAACCCGACACGCCACCCTTGGGTCAGAAAATACTCTGCCGTGACGCGGCCAATACCACTGCTGGCCCCTGTGACGATAATGCTTTTCAAATCTCTTCGCTCCTCAGTTCAAGCGGTGCCGCCGGCACCTCCAAATCATCGACCCGCAACACGCCTTGCGGGCGCGCCAGACGGTTACGCACGACCCAGCGTAACTGGGTCTCTGCGCGCGTGATCGCGACATAGGCAAGGCGCTTCCAAAGCGGCTGTCCCGCCTCAACCCGCCCCATACGCGAAGCCGCGTAAATATCAGGCGCAAAGACCTGCACCGTGTCCCATTGCGAACCTTGCGCCTTATGGATCGTGACAGCCGCCCCATGCAGAAACGTGGCACCCATGCGGGCGGCGAAGGGGATGAATGGCTCTTCATCGCCCTCTTGTTCAATCTTCACGATGCTCGCCGCACTCACCTGCGGGTCTTCTGCCCCCATCACATGCAGGCGCGAAAACCCCGGCTTGCGGCCCGGCCCTAGGTAAATGACCTGCGCGCCCTTGATCAGGCCGCGCGCCTCAAGATCGAGGCGCTTTTTGCGGTGCTTCAAAGGCAGTTCAATGCCATCACAGATGAGGGGCTCGCCTGCCAACAACTCATCCACGGGTGCGGCAAAGGCTGCGCGGAACGCATGGATCAAACGGATACGGGTCGCGTTGCGCCACACCAGACAGGGCGAGCGCGCCATCAGATCGGCCTCGACACGCTGGGCCATGACGACACGTTCGTCCACCTTCGACGCGTCTTCAACCATCCGCTCAAAGCTATAAAAATCAAGCTGCGGGTCAGCCAGAGCATGGGCCAGATCAAGGATCGGGTTGCCCGCATCCTGCCGGTGTATCCGGTTCAGGGTCAGCACGCGGGGCGCTGGCAGAGTTTCGAACACCATCCCGCCAGAGGATTGCACCGGCGGCAATTGCGCCGGATCACCGAACAACAAAAGCGTCGGGAAAATCTCTTTCAAATCCTCGAACTGCTTTTCATCCAGCATCGAACTCTCATCGACAAAGCCGATGTCCAAAGGCTCCTCGCGCCGCTTCCATCCGGTGATGAAATCGCTCCCGCGCAGCCCCGCGGCAGCAAGTGCGGCAGGCACCGACTTGTTGATCTGGAAAGACGCAAATGCGCGGTCAAGCGCGATATCACTCAGCCCCTCGATCTCGGGCCTGTCCCCTTGTCCTGCCAGCCATTCGGCAACCTTTTCATATTCGGGGTCATAGACAGGCGTATACAAAATCCGGTGGATCGTGGTCGCCGGGACGCCACGATTGCGCAACACACTGGCTGCTTTGTTGGTGGGCGCTAGAATAGCGAGCGTGCGCCGGTCCTTGCGCTTGCGTCCTTCCCAATCGCCGGAAATGACGTCGACACCGGCCTCTTCCAACGCATGATAGAGCTTGGCCAGCAGCATTGTCTTGCCCGACCCCGCCTTGCCAATCACCGCCAGTACGGACGTGCTGTCGGACTGTGGCGGTTGCAACAGGTTATCGTCCAAATCAACGCCCGATTGGCGCAATGCGACGGCGATATTGTCCCAGGCTTGGGCCTGATCGTCAGAGAATGTGATGGTGGGAGCGTTCATGGGGGCGACTGTATCTGGACAGTGAATGCGCTGCTAGCGCATTCGCCACGACCAAGGGCTAAGTCCTGCGCACAGGTCCATCTTTGAAGGCAAGCCCGCGCATCACATCATGCTCCGCATGATGGTGACGCGTATCGTGCACTGGGCTTGATGCGATCTCAACCTGTGCGACAAGCTCGGCCTCTTCCAGCTGCGCCCGCAACATAGGCAAATCATTGTCGCGCGCAAAACTGCGCAGATCGGCCAGCACATCAATGATCCAATCGCGTCCCATGATGCACCGTCCCCACAAAGTATTAAGGAATAATTAATATTTCTGGACAGGCGGCCTTTCCTTCCAGAAACGCAAAGGGCGCCCCCGTTTCCGGCGACGCCCTTCTTGGGAATATAGAAGTAGACCTAGCGCATCCGCGACGCTTCCAACGTATCCTCAAAAGTGCGCAAACCCATCTTTGGCGCTTGGACGAGCACCGCCATATTGCCTGGCTTATGCTCGTTGCGGCGCATCTTGGTATGGGCCTGCGGGATCGCCTCCCATCCAAAACACTCCGACATGCACGGATCAAGCCGCTGCTCCAGCATCAGCTTGTTGGCCGCACTCGCCTGCTTGAGATGGGCAAAGTGGCTGCCCTGCAGACGCTTCTGGTGCATCCACATATAACGCACGTCGAAGGTACAGTTGAAACCGGTGGTACCGGCACAGATGACGACCATGCCACCTTTTTTGCAAACCAGGGACGATACGGGGAATGTCGCCTCGCCGGGATGTTCGAACACCATATCAACGTTCACGCCTTTTCCGGTGATGTCCCAGATCGCCTTGCCGAACTTGCGGGCCTCTTTGAGCCACATATTGTATTCGGGCGTATTCACGGTGGGCAATTGGCCCCAGCAACTGAAATCGTTCCGGTTGATGACACCCTTCGCACCCAGTGACATCACAAACTCACGCTTGCTTTCATCACTGATCACGCCAATCGCATTCGCGCCAGCCGTGTTGATCAACTGGATCGCATAAGATCCCAGACCACCAGAGGCACCCCAGACCAGCACGTTCTGGCCGGGCTTAAGATCATGCGGCTCATGGCCGAACAACATCCGGTACGCGGTCGCGAGTGTGAGCGTATAACACGCGCTCTCTTCCCATGTCAGGTGCTGCGGGCGGTGCATCAACTGCTGCGATTGCACGCAGGTGAACTGCGCAAAAGACCCGCCTGCGGTCTCATAACCCCAGATGCGCTGACTGGGCGAATACATCGGATCGCCGCCGTTACATTCCTCATCATCGCCATCATCCTGATTGCAATGGATCACAACCTCGTCGCCAACCTTCCAGCGCTTGACCTTATCACCCACCGCCCAAACGATCCCTGCGGCGTCAGAACCAACAATCTGATACTCTTGCTTATGGATATCAAATGGGCTGACAGGGACACCAAGACCTGCCCAAACACCATTATAGTTGACACCAGCGGCCATCACGAGAACCAGAACCTCGTGGCTGTCCAGCTTTGGCACATCCACGACCTCGAGCTGGAATGCTTTCTCGGGCTCGCCATGACGCTCACGGCGCAGAACCCAAGCATGCATCTTTGCAGGAACGTGGCCCAAAGGTGGCATCTCGCCGACTTCGTACAGGTCTTTTTCGGGTGCCGTATAAGCAGTTTGGTCGAGGGCCATCTCAGTCTCCATCAGTCAGCTTCCAA
>CAYZKE010000264.1:863-5301 GCA_964478505.1 uncultured Loktanella sp. | reverse complement strand
CTATGCATTGGCCCGCGCAATGGCAAGGCTGAACCGTGGCCGAGATCAGAAGCCACAAATGTCGGTCGGTGAGATATCCGACCGGCTGAGCCAATTCGGTCCGCTCTATCTGTTGATGATGGTGGCCTGTGTCGTCGTCAGCCCCCTGTTGGGCATACCGCTTGTGACAACTGTGTGCGGGGTCTCGATTGCAGCACTGGCATTGCAGTTGTTGCTGGGTCGCCAAACGGCATGGCTGCCAACGCGCCTTCGCCGCAGGACTGTTCAAATCCAACGATTGAACGCCGGATTGGTCCGTGCAGACGGAGTGGCAGGGCGCATAGAGCGTCTCTTCAGCCGCCGCTGAGTTTGGCTTACACGCGGCCCGGCGCGCGTCCTGCTCCTCTCCATTTGCATAGCCCTCGGCCTCATAATGCCTTTTCTGGAAATCATCCCGTTCGCGGGGACGAGCCTGGCATCCGTCGTTGTGGTGATCGCGATTGCCCTAATCGCGCGCGATGGTCTCGCAGCACTCCTCGCAGGAATGGTGGTGAGCTCGCTCGTGGGAGCAGCAGGTATGGTTATCGGAGGGAGCTAAAGGCGGTTTAGGCTGCAATGCAGATGCTGACCCGTCAAAAGATATGACCACATAGAGCGGTCATTGGCGTAAGCGCAGCGAAAGCTCGCAAAGTCCCGCGTTGTGTGAGTTGATACGGTGCGCAGCGAATGGCCACAATCGTCGCGCATTCTTTGAGTCTAGTTGGGCAAATAAAATTCAGCAACTCCACGTTTCCCGTCTTTTCGGCCTAACTGAACGATCACATCGATCGACTTTTGAATGTACTGCCGAACTTCGACGAAAGTCAGCGGAGTGCCTGCTTGCAAGACCATTATGGCTAACCGATCGATTGCTAGTTCAGCTGTTTCGGCGTGGATGGTGGAGACTGACCCTCCGTGTCCGGTGTTGATCGCTTCGAGGTAGGTCAATGCCTCGTCCCCGCGCAGTTCCCCAACAATGATCCGGTCGGGGCGCATCCGCAAAGATGCCTGGAGCAGGGCATTTGAGCTTCTCTGTGTGCCAGTGCTGCGACTTGTCAGTAAGGCAACGATATTGGGTTGGCTGGGAAACAGCTCAAGGGCATCCTCGATCGTGATCAACCTTTCGCCATCATCGACATGAGTAAGCAGATGTCGGGCAAAAGTGGTTTTGCCTGTCGACGTGCCACCACTGATCAAGACATTTAGCCTTTGATGTACTAAAGCCTCTAACGCGGCTTCGAGATCTTCTTTGGCTTGGGTGGCAATATCCTTCATCTTTTCGGCCCGGAGTTGGTCGAGGGAGACAGCTTTCCCAAAAAGATAGGATGGTGTGTACCCCTTCACGCCCGCCGTAGCGAACAGACGGATCGTAATTGAAGCACCCTGTTCAATGGCAGGAGGAACCGCGACCTGAACGCGCAGAGGTCGGCCAGCATATGCAACTTTGCCAGACACCAGCGGGTTTTTCTCTGACACGCGGGCATTGGCATCACCGACGATTGTTTGCGCCATATTGAATGCCGTGTAGCGGTCTATGGTTTGGCCCTCATGTCGCATCGCGGTGTCACCTGCAGATTCAATCCAAATTCTGCCATCGGGATTGATAGCAATTTCAACGACGTCGTCTCGCAGTAACAGGTCGCGAAACGGTTCAAGATATCGTTCCAAGTACGACGCAGGCAGGGGCGGCTGGCTCAATAGATCACCACATCACGGTCGACGAGGACGATCACGGAAGCACCTTGATCGACATAAATGGTAGGTGAGATCGAGACCTGCTCGGCGATCACAGAACCGACCGCGTCTTCCAGATCTCCGGTAACCCCCTCAAGCACTTCGCTTGCTGTCTCATTGTCGGTACTGTTTGCAGCGACAGCGGGTGCTGCGCCAATGAACGATATGAGTGCCGCGCCGCCAAAGCGTTCAGCGAATTTTGTGTCTACGATCCCAGTCAGCCCAGAGCGCCCAAGCAGGTCGCCGCCAACGGAGGCAATCTCAATGGACGTCCCGTCTGGCGTCAGAATGCGTGTCCAGAGGATCAGGATGCGCTTTTGGTTTAACTCAACCCCAGAACGGTATTGGCCAAAAAGGCGGGAGCCACGCGGGATCAGGATCTGATCGCCAGAAAACGCAGGTACCGGTTCAGACACAACAGCTATAACAGAGCCCGGCAGGTCGCTGTTGATTGCCGTTTGCAATGCGGCTTGAATGACTGAGCCTTGCGAAAGCGTGCGCTCTGGGAAGGCCATTTGGGAGGCTTCTTGAACGTCTAGCGGACGTGCTCCTTGGCGTAGATACTGTTCGTTTTCAGAAAGGGTTGGTCCATCCACGCCTGCCACAGCAGCATTTGGACTTGTTCCGCCAGGGGATGCGGCGCGCGGGCCATCTGCATAAACGACCGAAGGCGAGACAATCTGCGCGGATAGCAGCTCTTGGGCGGCCTGTTCCGCCTCACGCTGACGCTGTTCTTCTTCCTGGCGCTGGCGTTCTTCAAGCAAACGCTGATCTGCAATCAAACCGTCGCGCGCCATTTCTGCTTCAAGCCCTTCACGTTGCGCACGCTCAGCGTCCAACATCGCCTGCAGACCAGCTAGGCGTGCCTCATTCTGCCGTTGTACGTTCTCAATCTCGGTGTCTTTGGCGGCAATCGACGCCTCAAGCGTATCGGTCTGGACCTGAAACGCCTCACGCAGATCAGACACAGCTTCTTGGATTTCAGCGTTGCGGGCAGACTGGCTGGCGGCAAGGGCTTCCCTCAGTTTCGCGATTTCTTCGAGCACCGCTGCACTGGGTTCTGCGGGTGCCGGGGCAGGGGCCGGAACGTCGAGCGCTTCTTCAACCGCGATCAGCGCGTCTTTGACCCGTTGTTCAGCTTCATCCGGTGGGAACTCCAAACGCCCGCCATTTCCGCTGCGTTGGTCCTGGAACGTCTCAACGTCAGATGTTTCTAGACCTTCGGTTCCTTCTTGCAGATTGCTTGCCAAGAAATAAGCGGCACCACCACCGCCAAGGGCTAAGACGATTGCCAAGGCTCTGACACCGATGTTGCCGCCGCGCCTTTTGGTTTTGTTCTTTTGGCTGAACGTGCTTAGGCGGTCCTGAAGATCGGGTGTGTTCTCGTCTGCCATGATCAGTTGCTCACATAAATTGCGCTGTCATCGCGCAAAGCGCAGATGGCCTCATCGCCGATGCGAAGTGTCCAGAATTCGTTCACGCCAAGCACCCGAACTGTGTTGCCTTGCTGGGTCCAGTTTACTGTGCGCTCGCGGCCTTGGTCGTCCGCCTTGAACACTGCGGGTTGGCGGCCATTTTCTGGAAAGGTGAAGTATGTGTAGCGCCCGTCGTCATAGATATGAGTTGGACGGAAATCCCCTTCGCCAGCGACGCGGTAGCTGTAGTTGCGCGGGGCCTCAAAACCCTTGGGTTGGGTATTGGCTGCTGCCGCGCGACGCTCATCCTCCGGATAGCGAAACCGCACCTCAAAAAACATGCCTGAGCGACCTGGAATTGCCCCTTCGCGCAGATGGAAAGAGTAGGTCCGGCGATTGGTGATCACCGTCATGTTGGTCGATGCCCCTTGAACGTGGGGCTTGATGGTCAAGACATTGCCAATCTCGGGAATAGGATCGACTTGAAAACTCTCGGTGTCGCCGACAATGACGGCGTCAAACCGTTCTCCCTGTCCAAAGTGAATGGTCGTTGAATGCCTGAGGTCGGTTTCAATCACGAAGACTTGGTTCTCAACATAAGTCGCGGTGCGCACGCGGTTGTCGAGTGATCCGCTCCGCGGAACGGCTTCGGATAGGGCAGGGGTGGCCGATAGCAAAGCGGCAGCACAAATCAGACGGGCAGCGGTGTTCAAGGGATCAGTTCTCCAAAGTCTCGGCATCGACGCGGTAAGAGGTGACCACGAAGCCTAACGGGTTGGCCCAGACGTCTTGCAGGCGTTGGCGGGTTTTAGGTTCAAAGGCATAGCCAACAGTTGCCACGTAGCTGCGGGTAACCGAGCGCGTGTCGCGCGCGCGGCGCAGGGTGCGGGTAAAGCGCACTTGCGCCACGCCGGGCTCAATCTGGTTTACAGATTTGATCACAACTTCGATGACCGCATCGCGGCCATAAACAGCAATCGGATAGTCTTCGTTGGACGAGGTCCAAAGATCGCGCAGGGTGCGTGCGGCGTCTCCGTCCGAGCGTTCGAGGACAGAATTGATCCGTTGTTCGCCGTCGGTCAGATCGTAGGTTTCTCGATCATCAACATAAGCCACAAGATTGGCTTGAATTATGGCATCACTCTCAGAGAGGGAGAGCGCTTGAACGGCTGCAACGCGGTCCATCTGGCCAGTTTCTTTGTCGACAACGACCACGAATGTTTCGATCGATTTCAGCGGGAATAAGCTTGCACCAGCAACTATGCCTGCCA
>CAYZKE010000264.1:0-853 GCA_964478505.1 uncultured Loktanella sp. | reverse complement strand
AGCGACAAAATATGCAAACCGCTCGCGCCTGCGCGGGCCGTAGATGAAATCTACTGCAAAGGCGTCACTTTGGTCTTGGCTTGTTTGGCTCTTCATTTCTGGTGGTGGTCTTTCGTTATGGGGCGCGGAAGGATTTGACGGTGTTGAGCGCTGTTGCTGGTGTTCTGCGGATTGCTTCGCCGGTTTTAACAACGCCGCTGTTCACAGCTTGTTGGAGTTCTTGGGGTGATTTGCCCGTTGCAAGGCGCGTGGCACTGCCTGTGCCATAGTCGCCAGTGTTGACGATACCGCGGCGTGCTAGCCCCGTTAGTCCGACTGCGTTTGACGCAATGCCCATCACGCCGGTAAGGTTAGAGGCGATGTATGGGACGGATGCCATGATCCCGGCACTCAGCAGTAAAATGACGAGGAACGGCAGGATGAGGCTGACGGTTTCGACATCGACGGGATCGGCGGAGGCATCGCCAATGGCCTCAGCGATGGCAACGATGATACCTGCAGCACCTGCAGCGGCGACGGGCATCAGAGCATAGCCTATGGTTGCGCGGCTCCAGGCCTCAAAGAGAGACTGGGTTGGTTTGAAGAGGGATGTGATGATCATGAAGGGCGCGATCACGATCATCAGCGCAAAAACGATCTTGGCGAAGGCAATAATCCCTGCGGTGACGGCCGCGAAGAGTGCAGAGAGAACAAAGAAAATAGCGCCAAGAACAGCGCCGAAAACCCAGCCAGCTTGATCGCCGATCGTGTCACCATAGGCCGTGATGCGGGCCACCATATTGTCGAGACTCTCATAGACGCCAGCTTCATCGCCGGATCCAGTGAGGGCGAGAATAGATGCGCCGACGGAGTC
>CAYZKE010000263.1:1523-5319 GCA_964478505.1 uncultured Loktanella sp. | reverse complement strand
CCCACGAAATCGGCAAACATGACCGTCGCATTTTCGCAGCGCCGCGGGGTGACGCCGTTATCGCGCTTCAACTCGTCCGCGATTGAATTGGGCATGATCGAGCGCAACAGCCTGTCACTGCGTGCTTGTTCCTGTTGCAATTGTTCATTGAGCTTTTGCAGCTCGGCCTTGGCCTTTTCGACCTGCGCGAGCACGCTGCGCTGAAAGGCCTGACCGGTGTCGATCAGATGCTCGAGCTCGGCCCTGCGCATATCCGATTTTGCCAACCGCCGTTGGAGGCGCAACACCTCATTGTTCTGTGGTGTCGGATGATGGGTCATGGGTCTTTCTTCGTGGCTCAGGCCGGTGCGGCGCTGAGAAATACCGCAACGAACGCGTTGGTGTGTGTCAAGGACGGGCCGCCGGCTTTTTCGGGGCCAATTTCACCGTAACAGTAGAAGCCTGCGATGGGTACATCCTGCCCGATAATCGTGCAGACGTTTTCGTATTCCTCGCGGGTGCGTGTGCCAAGTGTTGCGCGGCGGCCGGCACAGGAAAAAAGCAGCGCGGCATCGACAGGGTTGTCCTTCATCCCTGCTGCGGCCTGACCGACCGCGTTACGCGCGGCGTCAATGATTTCCTGACGCGATGCTGTTGAAAGCTGCACCACGCTGCCCTGCGCGACAGGGTTGACCAGATGCAGCGCACCTGTCTCGGCGTCGAAATTCAAAGGAGAGCTTAGCACCAAGGACTGCCGTGTTTCATCCTGCACCGCGAGCGGATAAAAGATTGATGGTTGCTGAAGGTAGTCGGCATAAAGCTCGGCTGCGGGACGGTTGTCGATCTGGTGAACGACAGCGCCTTCGGCTTTTGTGACGTGATGCGGCTGACCCAACGGAGTGTAGCCTGTGGCCACGCCGACCGAGACGTTCACAGATCCATGCACGGTCAAGATCACCACAGCATCGTTTGTCACGATATCATTGCAGATCTGGCGGGTGCCCTCGAACCGGAGCTGATCGCCCGCGGCGCCGCCAACAATGGGCACACCTGCGCCAAGGGCGTCTTGCAGCCCGCCGACAAGGTCATGGATATTCGTGCCCAGACCTTCCAGCATGGCGATACCAAGGTTTATTTCCTTGTCTGATCCGGCGCGTGCCATAGCAACGGCATCGGCCGTGGATTGGGCAGGCTCTGCGATGGCATTCCGCCCGATCCCCACTGAAAATTCAAGGCTGTCTGACGCAAAGAGCATGATGACAAGGCTGTCCTCCAAAAACCCTTCACCGCCAGCGATTTCGCCATCGGTTGTGCCGCCCGCCACCAAGACATCAGGATAGCGCACGCGCAGCGTTTTCCCGATCACGGAAAGGTCCTGATCAATCGCCGCGTAGACCAAGGCGGCTTTCGGGACATGGCCGTCCAAAATTGAGACGGCCATGTCGAGGGCCTCTTGCACCGCAGTTGTACTCTCGGGGTCGTCGGACCAACCTGTTGCAACTTTCAGCATAGAGACCCTTTCATTTTCTTTATCTTTTTCAGCCGTGTGTCAGCCCATGTAGCCGCAGCACATCGTCCACGGCTGTTTTAGCAGCCGCCTTGAAGGCCGCAACAACTTTGGGGAGATAATTCCCCTCTGCTGTTGCTGAAACCCACGGATCCTGTGTGGTTGAAATCAGGAAAGAGATCGCGGCTCCTTGCGTGGGGGCCAACCCGGCGCGTGCGCCGTAGGCATCCACAAAACTTTGTCCATAACTGGGCACATCAAAGGCAGAAGACGTCACAAACATCGGATTTTCCGGGACGGTGCCACCGTTGAAGGTGCTGATCGACAGAGCCTTATAGATGGCAGTGTTCACAGCGTTCATCAGCGTGACATCCGTGTTCCAGCCATCCGAGGTTTTGAAATTGACCGCATAGGTGACGATGTTCTGATCGGAGCCCAGTTCCTTGAACAGATCCAGCGCCTTTTGATCATTCAGCAGAAATTCGACCAGATCATTATTTTCGCGGGGTACGAAATTCTCGCGGATGTAGGCCACCTCTTCGGCACGTGCGTGATCTCCTTTGCCAGCCTTTTCGCAAGGCAGGCGCTGGAACGGGACCACCTTGATGTAATCGTCCGTGCCATCAAGCGAGACAAGTTCAGCATAAAGCCGTTTGGAGTTGAAGATACATTTACCCAGCAATTTCCCATAGCCTGACTTATCCGGTCTGATCATGGCGTGGGAGAGATAAACACCGGCCGCCGCGGCTCCGGGTTTGGACCCTTCGATACCGTAAACGCCGACCGTGGGATCAACACCGCCGTGATAGACCACAGGCGCTGTAAAGGTGATCATGTCACGCATCGCCCCGTTGCGATAGCAAAGTGCACCGGCAGGGTAGGGGATAAAGCCAGCTTTATGCGGATCAACGGTTTGCGTATCAGCGTGCGGAAAGGCGCGGTACTGGCGTATGACATAATCGCTCATGATCATGGCAGGCGTCTGTTCGAGAGCGCCGCCCTGATCGGGATCAATCGGTTCTTTGCTGTCGCGCAGCATAGAGGCAAAGTACCCGCCCCATGCGCCGTCGATGTGGAGCGTGAATTCCAGACCTTTCCTGCGAAATTCATCACGCAGTTCCACAATATCGGCCAGCGGATCAACGGCACTTTCTTCGGTTGAGCCGATGACGGCGACCACTTCGAGGATCGGGCGCTTGTTGTCCAGACAGTCATGCAAGGTCTTGCGCAGGTGATCCATGCGCATACGTCCATCCTGATCAACGTGGATCCGCCACAATTGGTTGGCCCCCAACCCGATCAGGGCCGCACTTTTGGGCCATGAGTAATGCGCAGTTGAAGGTGCAAGAACGACCGGCAGGTGTTGCGTGTCTTTTGCGATGAACCGTTGCTGGTATTCCGCAAGGCCAAGGTTCTGGACAGAGTATTTGTCTAGCGCGGCCTTGATCGCCTCGGGTGTGATCCCGAAATCCGACTGCAGGCGCGGGGACAGGGCGATGACATCGTCAATTGCGACGTTCAGCAATTCCCAACAGTCCAGATCAAGCAGTTTGACCGAACGTCCGTCAGCGAGGGTCACTTTAACGTCCTTGCCACCTGCCATGTCGGGTTCATTGCGGATCGCCTCGGCCATGGTGATGGGCATGTATTTGAGGTTGCGCGCCGCCCACATGGATTCTCCATTCGCAACAGATCCGTCACAGGTGATATGCGCCCATGGTGTCAGTGCACCTTGGGCTGTCTCCGCATTGCTAGGCACGTGATAGCCCAGCATCCGCGACAGATCCTTGCCGACTTCGATCTCAAGCAGCGTGGTCACCGGTGACGCTTCGGCGGCGACGTTGTTCTGGTTGTAGAGCATCGCCGCAAAGTACCCTATGGCACCGGGCATCGTGATATCCCAATACATATGCGACTGGTTGCGATAGCTCGACAGCGGGATGGAGCCATGCAGCGCGCCCAGCAGATCCTCCAGCTTGGTGTCCAGCGTGGCGATGGTTTTGCGATAGTCGTCAGAGGCCTTGATCTCAGACGTCACAAACGGCGGATCGCGAAACTGCGCACCGTATTCGCGCCGTGCGTCGCAATGCGCGGCAATCGCCTTGGCGATGGATTTGTCCAGCACCTCCTGGTTTTCGGCCAAAGGGCCCAGAAACCAGCCAGCGAGGGATGTTGAGCCCTTGCTCTTGTCGAGATCCATGCGCCCTTCGTCTTTCTCGCGGGCGTGAAAATCTGACAGTGTGGCGACGATACTGCGGTTTCTTTGATGACGGTCCATGGGAATCCCTTGATTGATATATGTTTTGGAAA
>CAYZKE010000263.1:0-1423 GCA_964478505.1 uncultured Loktanella sp. | reverse complement strand
CCGATGAAATTCGAGATCACTTCGTGGGTTGGGGCATTGGTGATCACACCGCCGTTGACCAGCTGTTCCTGCTCCTGCGCCAGTTGCATCAGCCTCACGCGCACCCGCGTCTCGACGTTATGGACCACGAGCCCGAAGACCCGGTCATTCATGCGCCGCAAACGTGTGCCAAGATCCGTGGCCAGATTGATCGCCAGTTGTGGATACATGCGCAGGAGAGCGAGGAAATCCGCGCCCTGAAGTCTACCCAAAACGCAGTCCGAGTGCGCAGAAATTGTAATTGAACGGGCATTGCCATCCAGGGAAGCCAGTTCCCCGAAATACCCTCCCTGAGCAATTTCGGTAAACAGGATTTCGCGCCCGCTTGCAGCCACGACCTGACCTATGACCGTCCCAGAGAGCAGGAAGTATGTTTCGGTTGTCTCGTCGCCGTGCATCATGATCAGCTTGCCACGCGGGATGTGCAAAACAGACATCTTCTGGATGACCGCATCCAGCGCCTGCTGATCTATGTCACGCATCAGGCCACAGTGTTTCAATGAATACGCGGTCGCTTCGTCTACGGACATCTTTGCCCCAAAATTTATGGTGTCATGACCCTAGCTTTACATTCCACGAGAGCCAACCGGCAATAGAGAGCAAAATTGTCGGAAAATGTGTCCGTCCGCACATCAGAGTAACACGCCACACCTTAAAACAGCGGAGCCGAACGGCAGTGTGACTGGCCCTTGGCGCAATTGTTTTGAAAAATGAAAGGATTTTAGAATGTGTATTAAAGTTGGATTTACAGCAGGTTGTACTTTTGGCGACGTTGCAGAAGCGACCAAAGCTGCAACCGCAGCAGCACCCGTGGCGGCTTCTGATGACTGTGTCAGCATCGCGTTTACCGCCGGCTGCACCTTTGGCGATATCGCCGAAGCTCAGGCCGCTGCAAAGCCCCATCTTGACGCATTTGGCAGCACACAATTGGGCTGCGGCAGCGTGCTCTTCACAGCAGTTTGTAGCGTTTGAATTAGGAGGCAGCGTGTCCCGCGCTGCCTTCAACAAGACTTTTCAGTACTTTCAATGAGGAACCTGTGGAACCTATCGCTCGCAACATTATCCAGACGCTTCGTGCACGAGGGCTGGTGTCGCAGCGTGATCTTGTCGATGGCTCAAGTGTGTTGTTTATGGGCCGCCAACGTAATCGTTTCTTTGTCTTCAAGCAGCTCCACGGTTCCTCATTTTTTATCAAACAAGCGCACGAAGGCGAGCCCGGAACGGTTCAATCCGTCACACTTGAAGCGCAGATTTATCAAGCGGTCGCGAGGACCGGTGCATTCCGGCATTTACAAAGCGTGATGCCGCAACTTCTACACTTTGACCCCGATAGCGCGACAATGACCCTTGCCCTGATCAAGGATGCCGAAGACCTTGGCGCGCG
>CAYZKE010000262.1:0-5324 GCA_964478505.1 uncultured Loktanella sp. | reverse complement strand
ACGGCGACATCGACGCTGGTTTCTGGTCTGTCGGTGCGCCCACATCCTCAATCCTAAACTTGGCCACAACACAGGACATCGTCGTCATTGAGCTGACAGAGGCCGAGATGGCCGCGGCGATGGACGCAAACGCGACCTTTGCGATGACAACGCTTGCAGGTGGCAGCTACAACGGCGTCGATGCAGATATCAGCGTGCTGGGTATTCCAAACGTGCTGACAGTATCGTCCGAGATGTCCGACGACCTTGCCTACAGCATCACCAAGGCAATGTTTGAAAACATCGCTGAATTGCAGGCCGTACACCCTGCTGCGAATGAGACCACAATTGATTTCACAATTGCTGCGACACCTGTGCCGCTGCATCCCGGTGCGATCCGCTACTATGAAGAAGTCGGTGTGACCATTCCGGATGACCTGCGTCCATGATTAGACCGATTTGGGAAGGGGGAGGCAAAGTCCTCCCCCTTCTCATTCTACTGCTGCTGCCGGTTTCGGCCGGGGCCGAAACGCTTGTTGCGACCCGCGAAGATGGCACCGAGATTGCCCGTTTTGATGTGCCGCAAGGCACAGAGTGGTGCGTCCTCTGGAACCATTCGGTCAAAGGATTTCCCGTGTCCGATTGTTATGAGAACCAGGCTGGCCAAATGGTGTTGATGCATGCGCATCTGCCTGATTTCGCCGCAGGGCTGGATCACATTCCGGGGCGCGGGCGGCAGGTGACGGACGGGCAGGGTGGCTATTTCATTCTCGATATCAACGAACCTGTGCCGGGGAACGCCTATGTGCTGCGTCCCGGGGAAGGCTCGGTCGATCATCGCTTGCAGGTCGGAGAGGCCGTTGTGTCACTCTCTGCCGTCGCCCCGCGCGAACGTGTGCGGATCGCTCTTTTGGGAAGTATTGAACAATGACGACGACAACTGAAGACAGCCCGATCCACGCGCCGCAGCCATGGTTTGTGATCCGTGCGATCACCGTGATCGGGATCACGCTCTCGCTGTTCCAGCTTTATACCGCAGGCGTGCAGCCATTAGGGTTGTTCTTCCAGCGTCCGATCCACCTCGGGTTCGTGCTTGTCTTGTGTTTCCTGATCTATCCCGCCTTTGGTCGCGCCAAGCCCCGTGGGGCGCTGGGATGGGCCATTGATGGCACGCTCATTGTGCTCAGCATTGCCGCGGGGGCTTGGGTGCCCTTGAATATCGACATCATCGCCAACCAGATTTTCCCGCGCGATATCGATGTGTGGATGGGTGTTGTCACGATTATCGTTGTGCTTGAAGCCGCCCGCCGTGCTGTGGGCCTTGGCATGACGCTGATCGGTGTCTTCTTTATTGCTTATGCCTTTGCTGGCAGTCGTGGCGAACTGCCGTTCCTTGCCGACTGGATGCCTGGCATCCTGAACCACCGCGGCTATTCGCTGGACCGTGTCGCCAGCCAAATGACGCTCGGGGCCGAGGGGATTTTCGGTATCCCCTTGGGCGTTGCGGCGACGTTCGTTTTCATTTTTGTGCTGTTCGGCGCTTTCCTTGAGGTCACGGGCGCGGGCAAATTCTTTATTGATCTGGCCTATGCCGCCGCAGGTAAACAACGTGGCGGCCCAGCCAAAGCTGCCGTGATCGCGAGTGCGGGGATGGGTTCGATCTCGGGGTCTGCGATCGCCAACGTGGTGACAACAGGTGCCTTCACCATTCCGTTGATGAAGAAACTGGGCTACCGCCCTGCACAGGCTGGCGGGATCGAGGCCGCGGCCTCAACCGGTGGGCAGATCATGCCACCGCTGATGGGCGCAGGTGCGTTCCTGATGAGCGAATTCACCCGCGTGCCTTACGTGGATATCGTGCTGGTCTCGATTTTCCCCGCGGTCCTCTATTTCGGCACGGTCTACCTGCTGGTGCATATTGCTGCTGTCAAACAGGGCATGACCGGCCTGACAGCAGAAGAGCTGCCAAGCGTGCGCAAGGTTCTGGCCGAAGGCTGGCACTTTCTGTTGCCGCTTGTCGCTTTGGTGATGCTGCTTGTGGCAGGGTATTCGCCGATGCGCGTCGGTTTCTATGCGATCCTGTCGATCATGGCTGCCGCTTCGGCGCGGGCGCTCTGGGAGTTTGCGCGGTCCGGTCCGACAATGCAGGGCCTTTTCGGGCTGTGCGCGCGCGGCTTGAAGCTGACACTTGATGCGCTTGATCTGGGCGCGCGCAATGCGGTGGCTGTGTCGGTCGCTTGTGCTGTGGCGGGTATCATCGTGGGTGTTGTGGGCTTGACCGGTCTGGGGCTCAAGTTTTCTGCCATGATGATCGCCTTCTCGGGCGGCAACATCGTGCTGGCGTTGATCCTGGTGCTGCTGGCCAGCCTCGTGCTGGGCATGGGCCTGCCGGTGACGGCGGCCTATATCGTGCTGATCATCCTTGTCGGTCCTGCGCTGACCGAGCAATTCGGCATCCCGCTCCTGATCGCGCATCTTGTGGTTTTCTGGTATTCGCAGGACAGTAATGTGACGCCGCCCGTGGCATTGGCCGGATTTGCCGGTGCCGCAATTGCGGGGTCAAAGCCGATGGAGACGAGCATACAGGCATGGAAATACGCCAAGGGCCTTTATCTGATCCCGCTGTTCATGGTGTTCAACGAGGAAATCATCCTTGGCGGGCCGCTGCCGCTTGTGCTCTGGAGCGGCGCCATCGCGATCCTTGGCCTGACAGCCTTTGCGGCACTCTTGGAGGGGTTCCTGTGGCGCCCGATGCCTGTCTGGATGCGGGTTCTGCTGTTGCCGGGTGTGGTGGGTCTGTTCTGGCCGTCCTTGACGGTCGAGATTGCAGCGGCGGTGCTGATTGTCCTGTTGCTTGGCATGAACTGGTCCGAGGCGCGCCGTGACAAAGCCCGTTCAGACGGTACGGCAGTCGCGCAAAGCGCCACGGACGGCTAGCACCATGGCGCTGGTCCGTCCGCTTCTGCTTGCGGGGCTTGCCGCTGTGCTGGTCTGGATGGTCGCGCAGAACCTTGTTCTTGGCGCCGCGCGGACCGAACTGGACCAGACGCTGCTTTTGACCAAACGTGCCGTCGAGGCCGAGGTCGAGCGGTTGCGCTCCTTGCCTGCCGTCGCTGCCGAGGATGTGCGCGTGCGCGATGCGCTGGCCGGCACCGGTTCGTTACAGGCGGCCAACAGCTATCTGGAAACGGTGGCGGTGCATGCGCAGGCGGGCGAGCTTTTCCTGATCGACGCGGAGGGCGAAACCATTGCGGCCTCGAACTGGAACCGCGCGGGCAGTTTTGTAGGTGAGAACTACGGGTTTCGCCCCTATTTTCGGGAGGCAGTGGCGACAGGCCAAGGGCAATTCTACGCTATCGGTGTCACGACCGGTGTGCCGGGGTACTTTCTGTCTACGCGGATTGACGTAGGTGACATCAGGGGTGTTCTGGTCGTCAAGCTGGACCTGCGGCCGCTTGAGAATATCTGGCGCAGCGCCAGTGCAGATGTGGCCCTTGCCGATGCCAATGGCGTGGTGTTCCTTTCGGCGCGGCCGGACTGGCAATACCGCGCATTATCCACGCTCAGCCAGGAGGCCATGGACCAGATCGCCGCCACCCGCGCCTATGAGGGCGTGTCTTTTGCGACCTCAGCGCCACTTGTCCGCACGGCGATTGAAGGCAGTGACGCCGTGGGGGATGGCTGGATCGCACGCCTGACCCCGATGCCATCCACCGGCTGGCAGGTGATCGCTGCGCGCGCGACAGCAGGAATGCAGCTCGTGTCATTGGCGGCAGCGGCCTTGGCGGCGCTTGCAACGCTCGCAATTGCTGCGGCTTTCAAGGCATGGGAACAGCGCAGGCAGATTATTGCGCTCCGCCTGTCACAATCCGAAAAACTGGAAGCCATGGTGATAGCACGCACCACCGATCTGGCGCGCGAGGTGGATGCGCGGGTGCAGGCCGAGATTGACCTGCGTGCCACGCAGGAAGCGCTGGTGCATACCGAAAAGATGGCCGCTCTGGGGCGGATGTCCACAGCGATCGTCCATGAAATCAGCCAGCCGCTCGCGGCCATGGAGGCCACCCTGTCGGCGGCTGAACTTGGCCTCGACCAGGAAGACACAGCAACGGCCAGGCGTCTGGACAAAGCCCGTGGCCTGATCCGCCGGATGCAGCGGACGACAAAACATCTCAAGAGCTTTGCCCGCAAAGAGGTGCCGCAACTGATGCTGATCGACCTTTGTGCGCCGGTGGCTTCGGCGCTCGATCTTGTTGCGCCGCGCGCACGGGCAATTGGTGTTGTGCCTGTGTTTCACGCGCCAGAGGGCAGGGTCGACGTGATGGCCGGCGCGATCCGGATTGAACAGGTCGTCGCCAATCTCTTGCTCAACGCGCTTGATGCGGTCGCGGATATGCCGGATGCGCAGATTACCGTGACCGTGACGGCTCATGCCGGTCAGGCCGAACTCTGCGTTCAGGACAATGGAAAAGGCATCGCCGACGCGGATTTGGCAAAAGTGGGCGAACCCTTCTTTTCGACAAAGCTGACCGGTGCGGGCTTGGGGCTTGGTCTGGCGATTTGCAAAGCGATCATCTCCGACTTTAACGGCACGCTTGATATCCGTTCACATCAGAACCAAGGCACGCGGGTGACCGTAACCTTGCCTTTGGCCGTCCAGAAAAGTGTCGAGGCCGCATGAGTGCCACTGTCTTCATTGTCGATGACGATGCCGACCATCTGTCAGCGCTGGCCGATCTTGTCGAAACCTCTGGCTATGTGGTGCAGGCTTTCGCTTCAGCGACCGAAGCGCTTGCGGCGATGGCCGCGCAACCGGATCTTGTGATCAGCGACCTGCGGATGCCCGCCATGGACGGGATCGCCTTTGTCAAAGCGTTGCGGGCGCAAGAGCAGGGCGTACCTGTTGTGCTTTTAACTGGCCACGGCGATGTCGGTCATGCGGTCGAGGCGATGCGCGCAGGCGCAGAGGACTTTCTCGAGAAGCCTTACGAATCTGCCCATCTTCTTGCGGTCATGCGCCGGACCCTTGAGGCGCAATCCGCCCGCCGTGAGGTCGCGCGGCTGCAAACGGTGCTGGCGGAACGCGCCGATGTCAGCATCCTAGGTCAATCACGCGCCATGCGGGACTTTCGCAAGCGCATTGCCGCACTGGCCTCTGTCGATCTTGATGTCGTCATTACCGGTGAGACAGGGACGGGCAAAGAGCTTGCCGCGCGGGCAATCCATGCAGCAAGCGCCCGTGCGGACGGCCCCTTTGTTGCACTCAATTGTGCGGTTCTTCCCGAAGCCATGGCCGAGACGATCCTGTTCGGGCATGGCGAGGGCGTTTTTGCACATGACAGTGC
>CAYZKE010000261.1:3866-5376 GCA_964478505.1 uncultured Loktanella sp. | reverse complement strand
CTGGATCGTAGCATAACCCATCCCGCCTTCGATCCGTGCAGATCCCGGCACGACGACGCCCAACACGTTTTCCACGCGATAGGCGGAGTGCGCATTCAGAAACGGTGCACCTGCGTTCAGTCGTTCGAGACGCACCGATCCTTCGTCTACGACCAGTTCTTCGTCGTACTCGACACGGTCATCCCAGCCTTCCCAGCGGACACGCTGAACGGTTGCGCCTGTGGTCCAGACCACTTCGATGGTGCGCGCCTCGCGATCGATGCTGTCAGGGCGCACCTCTGCATTCCGCCCGATCAAGGGCAGTTGAACTGTATCTTTGGGCATCTGTTTCTCCGTGAACGGTTAGGTGTCGCCAGACGCATCAGGTGCGTTTGGGTCGCTGGTATGCGCTTGACCAACCTTGGTGACCTTGCGCGGATCGCTGTCAAAGATCAGCGACTGCGCGTCGACCTTTGTTGTGAATTCGGCCCATTCGCCGATTACCTTGTCGGGATCATATCCGCGCTTTGCGATCTGCTGCTGAGGCGTTGCAAAGCCTGCGCGCGTTTCAAGCAGGTCGGCCTGCGCATCTTGCAGTGGGTTTACACTTTCAAAACGTGGCGGTGCCCACTCTGCCGTGATCGGCGCACCCATTGGCAGATCGCCATTGGTCTGGGCCATCTCGATGAACCACTCCCAGATCGGCTGGCAGAACATTGGGATCACCGTCTGCCACTGCAGCTGGTCGATCATCCGGCGGAACTCGTTCAGGCCAACGCGACTTGATGCAAAGTTTGCTTGGCTCATGTCGCCCGTCATCAGCGCATAAGGCACACGAAAGCCAGCCGCGATGATGTGCAGCTGCACCCTGTGCCATTCATAGACACCGCCAGCATTCGCAGGTTGGTTGAACTTGATGTCGCGCCCGCCGCGTGCATATGCCACCAAACCCGGCGACCATTCCTCGATCGCATTTCCGTCCGCATCGGTAACCGCAGCAGTGACGCCGCTGTCCATGTCTTCATCGCCGAACACAACGCCGACAAGGCAGGCTTCAGTTTTCTTGCGGGTCAGCTCGGCGTGTTGCCAATCGTCCACGTCGCGAATGGCCCGCATTGCTGGCACACCCCAGGGCGCACCGCGGGACTGAACCCGCTGCCGCTCGAACAGATGCGCGACCCGATCGGCAGGAATGCGCACTGATTCCAGCCGCCTGGTAAAGATCGGCGAGTTATCACCGGGATGATCCGGAAACATCCAGTACCCGGCGCGCTGCCCGTTTTCGCCGTATTCGATCCCCTGCGAAATCCGTCCGCCCTCGGGACGGTTGTCAAACCGGCTGGCATCGAGGTGATCAGCTTCGCGTAGCTCCACCTTCAAAGGAACCCCGCCCTGCCGTGTGCGACTCTGCGGACGCTTCACGGCAAAGAGATCACCGCCCTCAATCATTTCCCGCACCGCCAGTGCGGTCAGGCCGTGAAAATCGGTATGGCCATGGGCGTCACATTTCTGCGACCACTCGGCCCATAGC
>CAYZKE010000261.1:3444-3856 GCA_964478505.1 uncultured Loktanella sp. | reverse complement strand
AGCTCATCATTGCCGGTGCTGGCGCGGGGCCGAATGCCAGGGCCGACGATGTTGTTGACCAGAACCTGCACGGCCTGTGCAGCCATCGGGTTATTCCGTGTCAGATCGCGCATGCGGTTGCGCAAGATACCACCAGCTGCACTGATTTCCGCGTCGGCAGAGGAACCCGTCGCGCGCCATCCATCTGTTCCACGACCCTTTGACGCGGCATCATAGGCCCGCCGCAAGCTTGCCAGCTTGACCCGCGCGCTGTATCTGCGAACGGCGAGGTTCGGCGCAAAGCGCGATAGCGCCTTGTCCATAAGGCCGAACCGCGCCAAGGCGTCCGCGTCTTTGTCTGCGCCACTCATGAGCGAGTAAACTTCACAAAAGTGGACTTGTGACGCGGCTTACCAGCAGCAGCGGACAGTTC
>CAYZKE010000261.1:0-3434 GCA_964478505.1 uncultured Loktanella sp. | reverse complement strand
TATTCGGTTGTCTTGCCGTCATAGGTCACGCGGGTGACGCCGCGGGCATATGCCTGCTGCAATGCGTCAAGCTCGCTCTGCGTGAATGCCATCAAAACCACCTTTTCTTTTTCGACTTGCCATTGATCCAGTTGCCATCACGGCGTTTGGCTGGCGCTTTCTCTTTTGCCTGGTCGGGCTTTGCCGCAGGCAACGATGCAGGAACCACGCTGACTGTGCTGTCAAACAGATCAGCCTGGTCATCGTCAGGCACAGCCGATCGCTGTGCCGTCAGCACGGCCCATTGTTCTTCGGTCATCGATGACCAGCCTTTGCGGCGTGCTGCCGCTTCGGCGTA
The DNA here is from genome assembly GCA_964478505.1 of uncultured Loktanella sp. Taxonomy (GTDB): domain Bacteria; phylum Pseudomonadota; class Alphaproteobacteria; order Rhodobacterales; family Rhodobacteraceae; genus Yoonia. The sequence goes on along the minus strand of CAYZKE010000261.1, from coordinate 3,097 downwards.
GTTCATCGTATCAAGACCCTCGTTGCGGCGACCCGGCTCGGACAGCTCCCACGCACTGGTGACAACGCCCGAGCGGCTACGCTTAAGCACTCGGACTTCCGACGTGATCTGGCGGAAATACTCATCCCCCAGCCCACGTGCAAAATGCACATAGCCGCGTTCAAGCGGATCATCCTTGCCGAGCCATCCGTAGAAGTCAGCCTTCAGCTGGCTGACGTTCAGCATGAACGCCCGCTTTTGGGCCCGCTTGGCGCGCCCGTCCGTCCGGCGCTCAAACCGCATCGGGGCCAGAACCGGCCCTGACTGTGTCGATGCACCCTTGACCAGAATGACCCGAGACCAGGGATGCCGCTTACCCCATGACCATACGTCTTCAGTGTACGTGCCAACGTCGACCGCAAGCATATCAAGCGGCAGCTTCAATCCGTTTTCTGTGCGCCATGTCGATTTCAACAGCGCGTCCAGTGCCTGGCGCCCTTCGTCGTCACCGATGTGATGCGGGATCACCCGATAATCGATGGCCCACCGCTGATAGTTCTGACCGAAGGCTACGATGTGCACCTCGATCCGGTCCAGCTGACAGTCAACACCAGCCGTCAGGATCACGCCCTTCGCTGGCACAACGCCGACCGGCAGCACATCGCCCTCGGCCGCATTCTCTACGCGGTCACGCAACGCTTCCCAATTCGGTCCTGCGCTGGCCTGCTCAAACGGCAGCCCCAACACATCGTTGTAAAACGTCTGTTCCGTTTCCGCTTCGACTTGGCGGGCAAGGGCCGCTTCTGTCTGCTGCGTCACATGCAGGCCGGTCCATCCCATGACCTGCGCATAGTCCACTGCGATCGATGCCCAGTCACGCTGTGGTGCATAGGCGCGCCACAGATGAAATCCGGGATGATCACCCCGTGGATTGTGCGCGACCCACCTACCCGCCGCTACGATCTGTTCCTTGTGCGCATGCATGATTGCGCAACCGCAGCTGTCGCAGGTGAAGTGGGCGGCATGCAGCCGTTCCGGATCGATGCTGCGCCGAAAGTTCTCCCAAGTAAGTGGAGCCTCTTCACCGCAGTGTGGGCATGGTACGTGATAAAACCGCTGGTCACTTCGGCTGAACGATCGGGTTATGCGGCAGGTTCCGGCAACTAGTGGCGTCGAAACCTTTAAAATCTTTGCGTCTTCAAAACCCGACGCGCGGCTGGTGGCAAGCGCTTCCGGGTCGCCTTTGTCTGTCTGCTCGAACTTTGACAGGTCATCCATGATGACCAATCGCCGTGACGTTCCTGTCAGGTCGGCTGGCGATCCTGCGCTTGCGACCTTCAACGAACCGTTGCGCGCCAACGTTTCCTGATTGAACTTCGCGTCCTTGTTATCGCCGCCCCCGGTGCCAAATATCGAACGCAGCCCTTCTGCCTGCCTGCGCATTGGCAACCACTTGTTGTCGACCCACTCGGTCGCAGCCGACATGGTCGGGTGGACGACCAGGCTGTCGAGTGGCACGTGCTCATGCCAGGCACCCAGCACCGGCTGGATGATCGACACTGTCTTGCCCCACTGCGCAGATCCCCTGATCGTCACTTCCCGACTCGGGTGCTCTGGCGACAGAACCTCATGGATCTCGCGCAAGAACGGAAAGCGCAGAATGCTGAAGGGCCCCGGCATGGGTGAGCGTTCATCGAAAACAATGTTCTGTTCACACCATCGCGTGATGTCCGGCGGCGGCGGTGGCAGCATCGCGGCCGCAGCTGCCCGACCGACAATGGCAGCAGCTGGCGCGAGAAAGCCCATCAAATGTCCTCGTTCAATTCAGCGGCGGTCTTTGATGCCTCTTGTGCAAACTTTTCCAAAACATCCGCCCGGCCGGATCGATGCGCGCGCCATGTCTCGGTCAGGAGCTGACGCACCGACTTGTAATCGACGCCCAAGCTGTCCGCGACTTTTCTGGCGCCCTCGCGCAAGACACTGTCAACCTCGGCGATCTCTTGCGCCATAACCTTGGCCACTTGCCGTTCCACTTCGCTGGCCAGCACGTAGGTGCCTTCAGCTTCGGCATTCTGGCGGCGCAGGCGGCGGGCTTCTTCCTCGGCCTTTTGCGTGCGCGCCATTTCGTAGCGGTCAGGATCCTTTTGCGGCAACTCCGATGCGCCTGCTGCCGGTTCCTTTGGCGCGGCGGTTGCCGCTTTGGTATCGCCTTTGCCTGCCTGAACCGCATCAAGGGCGCGCCTGGTCTCTGCGCCGTTCCCTAGCATCTGGCCGCGATCAAGTTTGCGGCCCAGTGCTTCCACGCATTTCCCTAGGTCGAACCGGCGAGCGCGGCCTGTCCCTGAATAGCATCCATCCAGCTTGCCCTCGGCCACATACTGGCTGACCCGTCCGGGTGTGACCTGCAGTTTCTGAGCAAGTGTTGATGCGTTGATCTGGGTCATGGTCCTCTTTAGGGCAGGTGCTTGTTTAGCCCTTTCAGGTTTAGGCTTTCATTTAGGTTTAGGGATGCGAAACACGCGCGCTTAGCCGCCCCGTATACAATCAGGCCCCAGGAGGACCCAAAGTGGGGGGGATGGTGCGTCCCTAACCGGTGATCTGGTTGCGCGGGCCGGATTTGAACCGACGATCTTCGGGTTATGACCCCGACGGGATAGACCTCTTCCCCACCGCGACATGAATGCTGGTCTATCCCAGCAGTCATGGGCTATCAGGCCAACCCCATGTCAGGCCCATCAATAGGAAACGCCCGCAGCGGTGGTGACCGGCGGGCGCAACTGTAGATGATGACAAAAGATGTAGGTTCTGATGACCCCTGCTGTCAACTACATCTTGTGCCTCTAATCACGGTAACCCTGCATCCGGTCGAGTGCGTCGCAAAGCGCGCGCCTTGTTTCCTTGACCCGCGTGGTTTTTGGACGCCACCCAAACTTCTGTAACAATTGCCCGATCGTCAGGCCTTGGACACAGACGCCATGCACCAAGTTGGACGCGCGAACGATCTTGCCGGCGGCATCCGGTACCGAAGCACCTGGACTGCTGAGGCCTCGGTAGCTGCTGATCGCGACCCAGGCGCACCAAGTCAGCATCAGAACGACGCCGACGGATACTACGAGGA
>CAYZKE010000260.1:0-5384 GCA_964478505.1 uncultured Loktanella sp. | reverse complement strand
TCCGCATACCAGCGCAGCGAAGGCCCGTTGAACGGTGGCACCGGCAATTGTCCGTCCTGAAATGAAAACAAGACAAGTGTCGCGACCGGCAGATAAATGAACACGAAAGCGACCGCTAGGTAAACCCAAGGCAAAACGCGCATCATAGCCGGTCCAATTGCAGCCAGCGCGCAGAGGCCAGATAAGCCACTGTCACAATGCCCATCAGCACGATTGCCAAGGCTGCCGCCAAGGGAAAGTCCGCGCGCCGTCCGAGTTGGACCATGATCACCTGCGGCACTGTTAATTCAGTATTACCACCCAGAATCTGCGGCGTGACATAGTCACCGATGCACAAAACAAAGGTCAGAAAGGCTCCTGTCACAATGCCCGGCAGCGTGAGGGGCAAGATCACATGCCGAAAGGTCTGAAACGCGCTCGCCCCGAGGTCTTGCGCTGCACGACGATAGTTCGGCGAAAGCTGCACCAGATTGGCGTAGATCGTCAGCGTCAGCAGCATAACAAAAAAGTGGACAAAGCCTGTCACGGTTGCGAAACGCGTATTGGCCAGCGTCAACGGCTCGGCGATCAGGCCCAGATTGATCATGGTTTGGTTGACCACCCCGTCACGCGCCAACACCAACAGCCATGCGTATGATCTTACAACATAGGATGTCCAAAACGGCAGGATCGCAAGTAGCAGTGCCAATCGCTGCCACCGCTTCGGCACATTAAACGCGATGATCCACGCCAGCGGATAGGCCAGCACAACCGAAACCACCGTTACCGTCAGTGTGATTTCGAGCGAGACGATGATCGCGCGCCACAAGAAACGCTTTTCCCCCAATTCTGCATAGTTCTGAAAAGATAGCCCCCAGATCAGCGTGCGCCCGTCCAACGTTGCAAGGCTCATCGCGCCCATCACAATGAAAGGCACGATGAAGAATGCAAACGTCCACAACAAGGCCGGGGCGACAAACCCCCAGCCCTGCGCGCGCTGTCCCGTGGCGGTCAACTGCACTGCCTTACTGTGACAGCGTATCGAGCCACATGTCCTGCATATCTGCGTCGAGCGCATCATCAGGTGCCGGATAAAGCTGGGTCAGGGCCAGATAGTCCGGCTGATCGTCCCAGCGCAGAACCGCCTTTTGGTCGTCGGTCAAAAAGTCACCGGCCATAGCGTTGGCAGGCATCCCCCAGAAACAGGACGAAGTTGCCAGTCGTGCCTGCCCTTCAGGGCTGACGATATATTTGACGAACTCAAGTGCAAGATCGGGTTGCTGCGTTCCTTCAACCACACCAATCGACTGGGTCCAGCGCACAGCACCCTCTGCCGGGATCGTCCACGTCAGATCTGGCTGCTCTTCGGCCAGCACAGCCGTCAGCCACTCACCACCACCGACGACAATATCGACTTCGCCTGTGGCAAGTGCGGTCTGTGCCGCAACAACCCCTGCAACCGAGGCCGCGCGCGAGCGCATGGTGCCCATCACCTCACCGATCGCATCCAGATTGTCGCTTCCGATGTCCGCCGTCGCGATCCCTTGCGAGATTGCGGCAAGACCCATCACGGGCAGATAGTAGTCATAAATCGAAATCCGGCCGTCGTATTTCGCCGACCATACCGTCGACAGCGATTCCATATCCGCAGGATCGACTTTTGCGGCATTGTAGGAAATCGTGTTGTAACCAAACTTTTCGGTCACGGCATAGGTGACACCGTCAACTGTGTTGACCCCTTCCATCACGACCTCCGGGAAGAAATCCGCCGTCGGCAACTGGGCCGCGTCGAGAGGTGCGAGAATACCCGCATCAACCGCACGGAACACATCGATGCCGTCGATCACCAGCACGTCCCAATCACCGGGGCGCGACTGGTCAAGAAGCGCGAGAGCGGCACCGGTGCCTTCATATTCACGCAAGTTCACGGTGACATTGTGTTCTGCCTCGAACGGGGCGATCAATTCGGGGTCCATATGATCACACCAGACCAGTGCGTTGAGCTGGTCCTGTGCCGTGACGGAGCCTGCCGCGCACGTCAGGACAGTCGTCGCAAGCAATGTCGAAGTCAGTTTTGTCATGTCCATTCTTCCCTTTTGGTTTGATATCTGACCGCTTGCCGCGCGGCTCTTGATAAAAAAGTTGAAGTCATTCATCTTTGTAGTCAACACTAATTTTTGTCAGTGCACCAAGAGCTAGAAGGAAAACAAATGGCCGGATTGCGCGAAAAACAGAAAGCTGACCGCGAAAGGCGCATCTTGCAGGCCGCCGTGACCAAATTTCGGGCAGACGGTTATCGCGCCGTCCGCATCGAGGACTTGGCTGACATGGCAGAAGTCTCGGTCGGGACAGTTTACAATTACTACCAGACCAAGGGCGATATCCTCATGGCCACAGTTGCAATGGAGGTTGAGGAAGTCCTGGACGCAGGCCTGACCATCCTGGCCGATCCACCCCAAGCGGTGGATGACGCGCTGTTGGCCCTGATATTTGCATACTACGACCATTCTCTGGAGTATCTGACAAAGGAGATGTGGCGCACTGCCATGGCACTGGCAATAGAAGCCCCAGGCACGCCGAACGGTCGCCGTTACTTTGAATTGGACCAGCGACTTGCGGCGCAGATGACTGACTTGGTTCGGGTGTTGCAAGACCGGGGCACCGTACAGCGGGATCTGGATCCTCAACCGTTGGGTGTTTTGCTGTTCAACAACCTAAACCAAATGTTTTTGGAGTTCGTCAAAGATGACGACATGACGCTCGAGGTGCTGCGCCGGCGCGTTGATGCCCAAACAAGACCTCTTGCTCAGCTTATCGCCGCTGGCCCTGCGATGCATTGATGCGCAATCAACAACTATGCATCTGCATCAGCGAACAAATCATCGGGGGCAATTCCGCGTTTTTCAGCGCTTTCGCGCACCGCTTCCTGTAACGTCGCACTCCGGCCCAGCAGACGCCGGAACCGGGCTTCGTCCAGCTCCAGCAGGGTCGACGGCGTAATCACACGCACTTCGGTCCGACGTGTCTTGCGCATCAGAATGGCCATCTGCCCGAACATTTCACCGCGTCCAAGGCGCCATGTCTGACCGGCTGTTTCGACCTCTGCCGCACCTGAGGCGATGAAGAACACGCTTTTGGCAGTGCTATCCTTGCCGATGACAATGTCCCCTGCATTCACATAGCGTGTCTTGAGAACACGACTTAACCGCTTCAGGTCGGGCTCATCCAAGGTCGCAAAAAGTGGAAACTGGCGCACCAGCTCGGAGCGTTGAAGCGCGATATCCAGCTGAGGACGATCTTCGGCTGCCGCACGACGCTGATCAAGATCCTCCATAAGCTTGGTATAGACTTCAGCCCCGATCAGACCATCCTCGCGCATGGTTGCATATTCACGTTCTTCCAGCCGCAGTGCTGTCCGGCGGATAAAGCGCCGCTCAAGTTCTTCGGCATAGCCGGGATACTGCAACCTAAGTCCGTCCAGGGCGGTTTCGACCGCGTCAATCCGGCGCGATAAAGACTCGCGCAACAGCTCTGCCACCCGCCGTCCGTGAATGCGGCGGATGCGCCCATCAATAAAGGCGCCCAGATCCCGCAGGATCAGCCGTTGCGACAAGAGCAATTCGAACCGGTCCGCTGTGATACGGGCCAGTGGGAGTGACAGGTGCAACCGGCTGTGCAGCAACCCCGCCGCACGGAATGCGCGCCCATAGGTGACACTGCGCTTTGCGGCGCGATTATACCCACTGCGCCCATCAGAACGCGCACCCTCGATCAAACGGTCAGCATCCGACAGCACTTGTTCCGCCATGCGGGCCGAGATTGTGCGCTCGCGCAACCGGACAAGGATCGTGTCACGTTCGTAACCCGCAAGCGCGATAAGACCCAGCGTGATCCGGTCCCGATCCAGAATGTCCGCGCTGTCCTCTGCCGTCTTCACCGCTTCTTCAAGTCGTTCTCCAAATCCCTTTGCTTCGGACCGGACGATATCATGGCTGAGTTCATAGTTTTCCGTGGTGCGCGCGAGGTCCTCGCGCACCGTCTGCAGGGCAACGGCAACCACCTGCCTTGAGAGTGCCTCGTCGATCGGTGACAGCCGGTCGAGCCCCAACCGCGCGATAACCCAGCGCAGCGTCGTACCCTGAACGATCAGTGTGAAAAGCGTGAAACCGGTCGCAAGGATGCCCACCACACGCTGGATCCCGTCCGGCACACGGAAGCTTTCCGTGACCGCAAGCGCGAGAGCCAAAGTGACCGCACCCCGCAAGCCACCCCAGAGGATTGCGACGCGGTAGGGCCGTTCGACCGAGGGTGAGAGCCTTAACGCGGACAGTAACGGCAACAGACCAAAAAGGATCGCAACACGCGCGGCAATAGCAGCAAGTATAACCACACCAACCAACAGGAAATCGGCGACGCGCACCTCTTCCAGAAGTCGCGGGATCAGCAATGCTGCGAGGATAAAGATGAGCGCGCCTGCCCAATGCGCCAGAATATCCCATAGCTCGCGCAGTTTTGCCCAGGCTTGTGGTTGCAGACGTCCGGGCCCCGTCAGATTAAGCGTCAGCCCAGCAGATACCACAGCAATAACGCCAGAGGCCCCGATGCTTTGCTCTGCGCCGATATAGGCAAGGTATGGCAGTGCAACAGAGATCGAGATCTGCGCAAGCTCGTGCCGACGGAACAGGGCCATGAACCACAAAGCGATCCGCGCAGCCAACCACCCCGTGAAAGCGCCTCCGGCAATCAAAAGCGGAAAGCGGGCAAGCGCGTCTGCGAGGCTCGGGTCTGGCACACCCAGCATCACGAAGCCCATAAAGAGACCAAAGAGCGCGATGGCAGCGGCATCATTCAGCAGGCTTTCGCCCTCGATAATCCGCGCAAGCCGCCGCGGCGCCGAGATTGACCGGAAGATCGAGACCACGGCAGAGGGGTCCGTTGTCGACACGATCGCCCCAATCAAGAGGCAGGCCGCCAGCGGCAAAGCGCTGGCCCATGACAGGGCATAACCGACGCTGAGTGTCGCAACGACAACGGCGACAACAGCCAGCACCAGAATAGGCACCCAGTCTTCAAGCATCCGGCGCAGGTTCATCCCGAGTGTTGCCTGAAACAGTAGCGTCGGCAGGAAGATATAAAGAAAGACATTGGACCGGATCGGCAGGCCAAGGATCGCCTCGGCAACCGGGTTAAGCGCGTCGGTAAGGTCCGTCCGCAAGAAGAATATCGCGCCGACACCGATCAGAATACCGATGGCAGCCAGAATCACACTGTAAGGCAGGCGCAGTCTTGCTGCCAAAGGCTCTGCCACCCCGATGACGAGGAACAATGAGGCGATAACAGTCGTGATCAGAACAATGTCCATGCTATTGAAATAACACAATGACCACGCGCTGCACGGTAAAACG
>CAYZKE010000259.1:4507-5393 GCA_964478505.1 uncultured Loktanella sp. | reverse complement strand
AAGAACAAGCGCCGCATCGCGATTGAATCTTCGGATGATGCAGACGTGAAGGTCGAATACATGGTGCCCAAGGGCAAGCACATTCCGGTTGCGGAAGGTGACTTTGTCCAGAAGGGTGACTACATCATGGACGGCAACCCGGCCCCGCACGATATTCTTGCGGTTATGGGGGTCGAGGCCCTTGCGGACTATATGATCGACGAGGTGCAGGACGTTTATCGCCTGCAGGGTGTGAAGATCAACGACAAGCACATCGAAGTTATCGTGCGCCAGATGCTCCAGAAGTGGGAGATTCAGGACAGCGGTGACACCGTTCTGCTGAAAGGCGAGAACGTCGATAAGGCCGAGTTTGATGAAGCCAACGCAAAGGCCGTTGCGCGGGGCGACCGCCCTGCGACAGGCGAGCCGATCTTGTTGGGTATCACCAAAGCGTCGTTGCAGACCCGTTCGTTCATCTCTGCGGCATCGTTCCAGGAAACGACACGCGTTCTGACCGAAGCATCGGTGCAGGGTAAGCGCGACAAGCTGATCGGTCTCAAAGAGAACGTGATCGTTGGCCGTCTGATCCCTGCCGGTACCGGTGGTGCAACACAGCAGATCCGCCGTGTTGCTGCAGATCGCGACAATGTCGTCATCGAAGCACGCCGCGAGGAAGCTGAAGAGGCTGCACGCCTTGCAGCCCCGATGGAGATGCCAGCGCAGTCTGAGGAAGATCAGGTCTTTGGCACCGCCGTTGAGACGCCTGAAGACGACGCTTAAACAAGCGTTTCTCTGAATTAAGAAAGGCCCTCGCTTTGCGGGGGCCTTTTTTGTTGCAGTCCAGATCACGCGATACTGGGCGACACGTCTTCTGCATGTCGTTACTTTATCGTTTTGCGACTTCTCT
>CAYZKE010000259.1:0-4497 GCA_964478505.1 uncultured Loktanella sp. | reverse complement strand
AGAAAGGCCCTCGCTTTGCGGGGGCCTTTTTTGTGCGTTTGCGCCATTGACGTGCGGCAGACATCAGCGGGTATATTTTGCCTGCTTTATCATTTTGCGGCCGCCGTGATCCATTATATGGATGGCCCATGACCTTCGATCAGATCAAAACCTTCCTGTGGGTGGCGCGCCTCGGCGGCTTTCGCAAAGCGGCTGAACGGCTCAACCTGTCACAGCCTGCTGTGTCGACACGTATTTCAAATCTTGAACAGGAACTTAGGGTTCCGCTTTTTGAGCGGGGCTTGGGCGAACCGGTTCTAACAAAGCATGGCGCGTTGCTACTGTCTTATGCCGAGCAAATGTTGTTCGTCGAAGAGGAGATCAAGCAGCGGGTCGCCAACCCTTCCGAAACAGAAGGTCTCTTTCGCGTCGGCGCATCTGAAACGATCGCCCAAGCTTGGCTGCCCGATTTTCTGAAAGCCTTCAGTGAGCAATATCCGCGGGTGAGCGTGGATCTGATCGTGGATATCTCGCTTAACCTGCGTGCGGACCTTCTGGAGCGAAAACTTGATCTGGCGCTATTGATGGGGCCTGTTTCGGAATTCTCAATTGAGAACGTCGCTCTGCCGCCCTTCGATTTGCATTGGTACCGCGCCACATCAAACCCGCAAGAGAATCTGAGCCAGATCCCAATTATTTCCTACTCCAGCCAGACCCGGCCCCACCGCGAGTTGATGTCGGAACTGTCGCGCCGCATTGGGCCCAAGCTGCGCGTCTTTTCGTCTGCGTCACTGTCTGCCAGCCTGAAGATGATCGCAGCGGGAATCGCCGTTGGTCCCTATCCCCGCGCACTGGCCAGTGATCTTTTGGCTGCGGGCCAGATCGTTGAGTTTGATCCGGGCTTTCGCCCCACGCCGCTTGATTTCACTGCCTCGTATCTCTCCGAGCCGCGCAGCTTTTTGGTTGAAACTAGTGCAAAAATCGCCCGCGACGTGGCGCAAGAGTGGGATGTTCGCAATGCTGGAGGAATTCAAAAAATTTATAGGAATTGATATAAAATGATAATTTGCGTGAAATATGTAAGGCATGTGATGCTTGAACGGAAAGAGCGGGGCTGCCATGAACGCGAAATCTGTTTCCCATACCGACCTTATCACCGCTTCGGCGGCTGATGTGCGCGCAGCGATCCGTTCAGGATCATATGCTGGGCACACCGCTGGCTTGGCAGCTGGTAAATTACAGTGCAACCTTGCGATCTTGCCAGAGCGCTATGCGCTGGATTTCCTGCGGTTTTGCCAGCGTAACCCCAAACCTTGTCCGGTGGTCGGTGTGAGCAATACCGGCAATCCGGCGTTGCCAACTCTGGGCCGTGATATTGATATACGGACTGATGTTTCGAAATACCGTGTGTTCCGGGATGGCAGACTAAGTGAGGAAGTCACGGAGATCAGTGATGAATGGACTGATGATCTTGTGACGGTTGCGCTAGGATGTTCCTTTACATTCGAGAATGCGCTGCTGCACGCGGGTATTCCGGTGCGTCATATCGAGACAGGTTTGAATGTCCCGATGTTCCGCACGAGTATTGATCTGGAGCCTGCGGGCCAGTTTCACGGTCAAATGGTCGTGACCATGCGCCCTATTCCTGAAGATCAGGTTGCTCAAGCGCATGAAATAAGCCGCCGTTTCCCTCAGGCTCATGGTGCGCCGATTGCGGTCGGTGATCCGGAAAAGATCGGGATTGCGGATCTGATGCAGCCTGATTGGGGTGACGCGGTTGAGATCAGGCGCGGCGAAGTGCCGGTTTACTGGGCCTGCGGTGTGACACCTCAAAATGTCCTGCTGGACGCGGGGCTGCCGCTCTGCATTACCCATTCCCCTGGTCATATGCTTATCGCCGACGTGGCCGAAGACGCGGAAACAACAATTCTAAAACAATAAACAAACGATCCAACAAGGAGACCAACCATGAGAAACGTCATATCCATCCTCGCAGCAACCACCGCATTGGCGGCACCGGCAATGGCCGAAGATCTGTCCGTCGTCGGAAGCTGGTCCAGCCTGCCTTTGCACAACCAATATGAGGCACCCTTCTGGAGCACGACATTGCCGGAAGCGTCGGGTGGCGGCATCAATGTTGAACTGACGACCCATAACCAGATGAGCCTGGGTCTTGGTGATATTTATCCGCTGCTGGGTCAGGGCGTCTATGACGTTGCGATGACAGTGGCCGACTATGCCGTTGCCGATGCGCCGGAACTGGAAGGTCTGGATGTGCCGCTTGTCGCACTGACCGCAGATGAGGCCCGCGCGATGGTCGATGCCGCCCGCCCGATGGTCTCTGACATCTATCGCGACCGTTTCAATTCGCACGTGCTTGCGATTGCGCCCTATCCACCACAGGTCGTTTTCTGCAACCACGAGATCACAAATCTGGCCGATCTTGAGGGTCTGAAGGTGCGCGCCTCTGGCCGTATGACTGCGAAATTTCTGGAGGCACTGGGTGCGGAAGGCGTGAACGTGTCCTTCGCCGAAGTCCCCGGTGCGTTGCAGAACGGCGTTGTTGACTGTGCCGTTACAGGTGCGGGTTCGGGCTATAGCGCGGGTTGGTGGGAAGTTTCCACGCACTTGCTGCCTATTCCGCTTGGCGGTTGGGACTCGGTTGTGACTGCGATCAACCTGGATAAGTGGAACAGCCTGAGCGCGGAAAACCAAGCGCTGATCTCAAGCGAGATTATCACTGGTTTTGAAGATCCGGCATGGGCCAGCGCACAGGACGCATTGGTCAATGACATTGCCTGCCTGACCGGCAACGGTGAATGCCCATCCGGTGACGCGCGCTCCATGACACTGGTCGAGGTCAGCGATGCAGACTTTGAGCGGGCACGCGACATTCTGACGACCGAAGTTCTTCCTGAATGGGCAGAGCGCGCAGGCGGCGATTGGGCTGCCCGTTGGAACGAGAGTGTCGGTGCGGTTGTCGGTGTGACAATCAACTAAAAGCAAAGTCAGGGGACGTGTTGAGATGGAACTAAAGCTGATTCATCGTCTGCGGGTGATCAACAAAGGTGTCGCACTGGTCGTGGGTTTCGGCCTGCTCCTTTGTGCCGCCTTTGTGCTCGTCGATATCATCATGCGCCAGATCGGCACGTCCCTTGGCGGCACAGAAGAGATTGCGGGCTATGCGATGGCGCTCGCAACCTCATGGGGTATGTCCTATGCACTGTTAGAGTTGGGGCACGTCCGTATCGATCTTCTGCGCACGAAGTTCCAATCTTTCGGGAAGGCACTTTTTGACGTCTTTTCGATGATCGTCATGTCCGGTGTGATCATCACGATCGCGATCAAGGCATGGCCCGTTGTGGAACGTTCAATCACTAACGGATCGCGCGCGAATACGCCGCTCGAGACGCCACTGGCCTGGGTCCAGCTGCCTTGGTTCGCAGGCTGGGTCTGGTTTGCCGCCATGTCCACGATCACGACCCTCGCGGCGCTCAGCTTGCTGGCCAAACGCAGGCATGCCGAAACAGAAAGCATCATTGGTGCCTTTGCAGAGCAGGAGACGCTTCAATGATCGGCTATGTTTCTATCGGTCTTCTGGGGCTGCTTGCGCTTTCTATCCCTGTCGGAATTGTCCTGTTCCTGTTGGGCTTTGGCATTGATATCTTCTTTTCCAATTTTCCCCTGACCCGCGGCCTTGGCAATATGGTGTGGTCGTCATCAAATTCGGCTACCCTGATCGCGATCCCGTTCTTTGTCCTGCTGGGCGAAATCCTTGTGCGCAGTGGTGTTGCAACACGCACCTATGCCGCCCTTGACCGCTGGGTGTCTTGGCTGCCGGGTGGGCTGGTTCACGCCAATATCGCGACCTCTACAATGTTCTCGGCCACGTCAGGCTCGTCCGTGGCCACGGCGGCCACAGTCGCAACTGTGGCTATGCCGCAGGCAGAGAAGCTCGGTTATGACCCCAAACTTTTTTCCGGCGCGATTGCCGCTGGTGGGACACTTGGCATTATGATCCCGCCTTCGATCAATCTGATCGTTTACGGATTCCTGACGCAATCCTCGATCCCGCAACTCTTTCTTGCCGGGTTGATCCCCGGCATTGCGCTGGCGATTGCCTTTATGGTCGTGACGGCAATTATCTGCGTGATCCGGCCTGATCTGGGCGGCGTCCGCCGTACTTTTCCCTTCCCGCAAATGTTGCGCGCATTGATTGATCTGATCCCGATCCTGATCCTTTTCGGTCTGATTGTGGGGTCAATCTACGGTGGATGGGCCACGCCGACCGAGGCTGCTGCCGTTGGCGTTGCTGGGGCATTCTTGATCGCTCTGGCCTTTGGCGGCGTGTCTTGGGACATGCTGACCCAAAGTCTCACAGGCACGGTCAAAATCACCGCCATGATCATGCTGATCGTGATTGGTGCCTCTTTCCTGAACTTTACGCTGGCCTCGGCAGGGCTGGGGCGGGAACTGACAGAGTTCATGAACGGGCTTGGCCTGACGCCGCTCAAGACA
>CAYZKE010000258.1:3121-5425 GCA_964478505.1 uncultured Loktanella sp. | reverse complement strand
CGCTTGAGGCGCATCAGGTCGATGTGTGTTGGCAGGTCCTTGACCACGTCGCGCTGAACGCCACGGCAAATGACACGCACGTCATCCTGACCCTCGATCTTGAGGTTGTGCAGCGTGGACATAAAGCCACCCTTGCGCAGTTTTGTCAGAAGGTAGTTGAAAGGGATGCTGATGGACTGGGGCTCTGCGCCACCACCATAAACAATGCCAGGTACGTCGCCATCACGGCGAGCTTGGCGGGCGGCCCCCTTGCCTGTCCCCGCGCGTACCTTGGCGTTAAGATCTTGGACCTTAGCAGCCATAGTAATTCTCCAATAATATAGGGGCCCGCCTCCAAGGGTGTCCGAGCCCGATGAAGCCCGCCGTATAGGGGGGATTCGCCCGTTTGGAAAGGTACTTTTTGCGCGCGCGACTACTTTGAAACTTGCTTTGGTTTCTTTTGCAATGCAGGCATAGCGCCATGTCGATTTTGAACGCCTTGTCCCTGTCCCGCCGTCCGGCCACCGCCTTTGTCGTCATCGGCATGTTCTGGGGCTGTTTTGCCGCTTATGTTCCGGTGATCAAAGCGCAATTAGGGGCGTCTGACGCGCTATTCGGTGCTTTGCTTCTGGGCTCTGCCACGGGTCTGGTGTCGTCCATGTGGCTGGCCCCGCGTGCAGACCGGATTTTGGGATCGCGCGCCATGCAGGTAGGAGCGGCCCTGTTGGCCTTCGCATGGCTTTTTCCCGGTCAGGTCACTTTGCCTTTGGTTTTTGCGCTTTCGATGGCGCTGGTTGGTCTGGCCTCGGGGCTGCTCGATGTGGTCATGAACGCACGGGTGAGCGAACTTGAAGCGCGCCATAACCGCCCTTTGATGAACGCGAACCATGCGATGTTCTCTGTGGCGTATGCGGCGGGGGCATTGATCGTGGGCGCGGCCCGTGAAGCAGGGTTGCCGCCGGGTCCGGTTTTTGCAGGCTTTGGCGTGATTGCCATCCTTTTGCTGCCGATGATGCGGATGGATGTGACCTATGTGGACGCGGAAGAGGGCTATGTCGGGGCCTATCCGCTCTGGCCGATCCTGCTGTGTGGCGCGATTGTGCTGGTGGCCTTCATGTCCGAGGCCACGGTTGAGGCGTGGTCGGCGCTGCACGTTGAACGCACTTTGGGTGGCGGCGCGGCCGAAGGCGCGCTGGGTCCTGCGATGTTGGGGATCACCATGGCGATCGGGCGGTTTTCCGGACAAGCCGTGGCCGAGCGGTTGCGCGAAATTCCGGTTGTGATCGGGGCGTCTGTCATCTCGGCAATTGGCGCTGTTGTCGCGGCTTTGGCCCCTTCACCGCCTGTGGCCTATATCGGCTTTGGCATCCTTGGCCTTGGCGTATCTGTGATCGGACCGATGGGGTTGGCGCTGGTGGGTAAATTGGTGGCACCGCATCTGCGGACCGAAGCGATCAGCCGGACGGCAGTGATTGGGTTTTCGGGGTTCTTCTTTGCCCCCATGCTGATGGGGCTGCTCTCTGATGCCTTTGGGCTGCGGGTGGCCTTTGTAGCAGTTGCGGTCTTGCTGCTGTCTGTGGTTCCCATCGCGATCTTTGCCAAAAGGCTTCCGGTCAGATGATTGTAATCCTTTCGAAGCCTTTGACGGCTACCCAAAAATAAAACAGGCCGGCATCCTCGCAGGAGTGCCGGCCTTTTATGGCTATCTATACGCGCTTGCGGCGCAGTACAGCATGGTCATTTTGCACAGTGTGCTAGCATCAACTGGGCTGTTGCGGTTGTTTTACCGGTCTGGTTTCTTCCTCATTGTCGTCATCGTCAATCGCCGAAGCGATTAAAAGCAAGGCAACCACGCCCAACACAATATAGGTCGGGCTGATAGAAGCCGCGGCTGGCGCGGGTTCGGCAGGTGCCGCTTCGATAATTTCGGGTGAGAGGCCGCCTGCAAATGCAGTGGACGCACAAATGGCGGTTGCAGCTGCAAGAGCTGTTATATTCTTAAGCATTAGATGTTCCTAACTCGTTAACACTTCCTCACACAGCAGGGTGAGTTTCCCTCCCGCGCCAAAGAAGACTAGCACTGCACCTTCACGAATCCTAGGTCGGTGGAGGGTTATTTCCGGGGTCTGGCGTGATGAGAATAGGGTCTCCATTCACGGGAGTACGCGGCTGTTGATCGCTGTCATCGTCTTCCCGGCCCACGGCAGCGGCAATCAGGAGCGCGGCAAGAACGCCAACGACGACATAGGTGGTGTTGATTCGCGATTCAGCGACGACTGCCTCTTCCATGACGGGTGCTTCGACAATCTGGTCGGACAGACCACC
>CAYZKE010000258.1:0-3021 GCA_964478505.1 uncultured Loktanella sp. | reverse complement strand
AGGGCGCGGATCGAGGACAGTGTGCCATCCAACTGACGACCGCCATGATTGGAAACAATGATCGCATCTGCGCCTAATTCTGCTGCTTTTCGTGCATCAGCGGCATCCATGATCCCTTTGAGAATCACGGGACCGTCCCACATCTTCATCAGTTGCGCGACCCGGTCCCAGTCCAATGCGTGATCAAACGCCTCTGCAATCCACGATGCCAGCGATGAGGGGTCCGTGACCCCTTTGGCGTGGCCCACGATGTTGCCAAAGAAGCGGCGTTTTGTTTGCAGCATTTCAATGCCCCAGCCCCATTTCGTGGCAAGGTCGGCAATGCTGGCGGCGGTGAATTTTGGCGGTGCAGACAGCCCGTTTTTGAGATCCTTGTGCCGTTGCCCCATGATTTGCAGGTCCAGCGTGATAACAATGGCCGAACATTTGGCGGCACGTGCGCGGTCAAAGAGACGCTTCATAAAGTCATCGTCTTTGAGCGTGTAGACCTGAAACCAGAACGGGTTGGTGGTGTTTTCGGCCACATCCTCGATCGAGCAAATCGACATGGTGGACAGCGTGAACGGGACGCCGAACTTTCCGGCCGCGCGGGCGGCTTTGATCTCGCCGTCAGCGCATTGCATGCCCGTAAGACCGACAGGGGCGAGGGCCACAGGCATCGCCACATCCTGACCGATCATCTGGCTTGCAGTGTTGCGGTTGGTCATATCCACCGCGACCCGTTGCTTGAACCTGATCTGATCGAAATCGGATGTGTTTTCACGGAACGTCTGTTCGGTCCAACTGCCGCTTTCGGCATAGTCGTAGAACATCTTCGGTGTACGGCGCTTATGCAGCCGCTTCAGGTCCGCGATTGTTGTGATGACAGGCATGCCAAAATCCTTGAATTGGTTAAGTCTTATTACCAATACAATGGGTTTGCTGCAATATAGTTTGCAAGGCTCCGGCTCATGCAGGTTTCTTTGACCGGTTTTCCATTTCTGCGGCCATAGCGTTATGTCCCGCAGCCTTCAGTCCGGAAATTGTGCCCTCATAATCACGTGCATCACGGTTCTGGCTCAGCTTGGATTTGGCGAGGATTGTGCGGACATTGATCTGGAATGCGACAATGCCGTCAAGCATCTGTTGCATGTAGTCCTTGGGCGCATCCGCCATCTTCCACGCATGCTGTCCGTTGATGCGCCGTTCATGGTCGCGGGTCAAAAGGGCGACTGCGGCGCGTTTGGCATGGTCGTCATACTGAAAGTTGATTGTGCCATAGACATGAACCACTTGATAATTCCATGTCGGTACATGGCGGTGATGTTCCGCTTTGGACGGGTAGTAGTTTGGCGAGACATAGGCGTCATTGCCGCGGAAAATGGTGAGGACCTCTTGTCCTTCGGTGATCAGCCTGTGCATGTCGTTGGCCGCAGCAACATGCCCGATCAGCCCGCCATCGGGGGCGGACAGCAACGGGATATGGTTTGCAATAAGCCCCTGAGCGGTTTGGGCCACAATGCAAGCCAGAGGAGCGGCTTGGGTGATTGCCTTGATCTCGTCGATATTGATCTCAAGAAACTGGGGAGGGACATACATGGCTTGGTGTCCTTGCGCAAAAGGCCTGGCTCAGGCGCGATGGGTCCCATCCGCCAGCGATTTCACAAAGGCCAGAACGTCAGCCACGCTTTCACCTGCCGCGATCTTTTCAACAATCGCAGAACCGACAACGGCACCGTCCGCGATGCTGGCGATGGCTTCGGCAGCGTCTGGCGTTTTGATGCCGAAGCCCACGATCACCGGTAGATCGGTTTGGGATTTAATGCGCGCAACCTCGGGGCCGACTTCATCGGCCTGTGCGGCGGCGGCACCGGTAATGCCTGTGACAGAGACGTAGTAGACAAAGCCCGAGGTATTCTCGAGAACCTTGGGCAGGCGTTTGTTATCGGTTGTTGGCGTGGCCAGACGGATGAAGTTGATCCCCATCTTTTGCGCAGGGATGCAGAGTTCGTCATCTTCTTCGGGTGGCAGATCAACGATGATCAGCCCGTCAATGCCGGCGGCCTTGGCGTCCGCTAGGAACGTATCAACACCGCGCGAATAGATCGGGTTGTAGTAACCCATCATCACAATCGGAGTTGTGTCGTCTGTCTTGCGCAGTTCACGGGCGTATTGCAGCGTTTTCTCAAGTGTCTGCCCGCCCTCAAGCGCGCGCTGGCCGGCCAGCTGGATCGTAGGGCCATCAGCCATCGGATCGGTAAAGGGCATGCCCAGCTCGATGATATCGACACCCGCGCCGGGCAGGCCTTTGACGACCTCAAGGCCGGTGTCATAGTCAGGATCACCCGCCATCACATAAGCCACGAAAGCTTTTTTGTTCTCGGCGCGCAACTGCGCGAATTTGGCGTCGATTCTGCTCATCTTTGTCCCCGGTCTGCAAACTTGGCTTGGTTTGCTTGATGGGGGGCGGAAAATCAATGGCTGAGTGACGATCCCATGTGGCTTGCGCAGATGGCGCGCGCCGCCTAGAAGCGCCGTAACGTTCAAAGGAGAGCCGTGATGGGTTTCAAGATGGGTATTGTGGGTTTGCCGAATGTGGGCAAATCGACTTTGTTTAACGCGCTGACCAAGACGGCGGCGGCGCAGGCGGCCAATTTCCCGTTCTGTACGATTGAACCCAATGTCGGCGATGTGGCGGTGCCTGATGCGCGGCTGGACAAGCTGGCGGCGATTGCCTCGTCCAAGCAGATCATTCCGACGCGCATGACATTCGTCGATATCGCGGGGCTGGTGAAAGGTGCCAGCAAGGGCGAGGGGCTGGGCAACCAGTTTCTGGCCAATATCCGTGAGTGCGATGCCATCGCCCATGTGCTGCGCTGTTTCGAGGACGATGATATCACCCATGTCGAGGGCCGTGTGGACCCTGTCGAAGATGCCGAAGTGATTGAGACCGAATTGATGCTCGCTGATCTAGAGAGCATTGAAAAGCGCCTGCAGAACCTTGTGCGCAAAGTACGTGGCGGCGACAAAGAGGCGGTCCAG